>JADIMC010000108.1 GCA_017694955.1 Candidatus Limisoma faecipullorum | reverse complement strand
ATCAACCCCCTCGTCACTTCGTGCCACTCCCCCTATGTGCTCCGCAAACAGGGGGAGACAATCATGGGGTCAGAGAATACCTGTTCAATCAGAGTGAACCCCCTCGTCACGTTGTGCCACTCCCCCTATATGCTCCGCAAACAGGGGGAGACAATCTTGCCAGCCGGCAGTGTGGGGGTAGCCCCGTGGGGGTGGCATAGAAAGTTGGAAGGGAGCAGTGAAATGTCCTCCTCTGTTCACGGAGCCTGTGTGTCGGGAGTTGGAAGCAAAGAAATGTCCTCCTCTGTTCACGGAGCTTCAGCGGAGTTAATAGGGGAGGTGTCCCGCAGGGACGGAGGGGTCAGAAATAGAGCATCAACCCCCTCGTCACTTCGTGCCACTCCCCCTATGTGCTTCGCAAACAGGGGGAGACATCTCGCCCCGGCGTGGCGTGGTGCTGCGGTGATGCGGTGTGGCGATGCGGTGGTGTGGTGATGTGGTGATGATGCAGGAGCGGTGGTGAGAAAAATGTCCTCCTCTGTTCACGGAGCTTCAGCGGAGTTAATAGGGGAGGTGTCCCGCAGGGACGGAGGGGTCAGAGATAGAGCATCAACCCCCTCGTCACGTTGTGCCACTCCCCCTATATGCTCCGCAAACAGGGGGAGACATCTCGCCAGCCGGCGGCGTGGGGTCAGGGATAGAGCATCAACCCCCTTGTCACTTCGTGCCACTCCCCCTATGTGCTCCGCAAACAGGGGGAGACATCTTGCCAGCCGGTGTGCTGGAGTATGTAGTGATAGATTTTGATGCTATGGGGCTGCCATGGTGTGGACGAGCGGTGTGGTAGTTTTGTATCCACGGGTTGGCGGTCCGCTTCACATACGTATCACTGACGTGCAAAGCTGCGCTATGGTTTCCCTGTGGGTTATCAGTATCAGTGTCTTGCCCTGCACTTGGGATGAGAGCCGGGCGAGCAGCAAATTCTCCGTCTCCTTGTCGAGCGACGATGTCGGCTCGTCGAGCAGGAGCACCCCACCAGGACGGAGCAATCCGCGCGCTATCGCAATGCGTTGCGCCTGTCCTTCGCTCAAGCCGCTGCCTTGCTCGCCGCAGCGTGTCTCCATTCCGTCGGGCAATGAATATACGAAATCGGCTGCCGCCGTATGCAAGGCAGCCCTCAGCTCATCGTCGGATGCGCCGGGGTTTCCCATAAGCAGATTGTCGCGTATCGTGCCGCTTACCAAAGTGTTGCCTTGAGGCACGTACGACAGGTTGCAGCGCGTGAGCGGGGAAGCCTCCTCCTGCCGTATGCCGTTGTAGAACATTATCGTTCCTTTATCGGGTCTCAGCAAAGCCAGTATGAGCCGTATGAGCGTGCTTTTTCCCACACCGGTCTCGCCGACCACCGCCGTCAGGCTTCCTGGCGCGAAATCGTGGGAGAAGCCTTTCAATATCTGCTTGTGGCTTCCGGGATAGGCGAAATCGACATTGTCAACCCGGATTCCTACACAGCCGTCGAGCTTGACGGACTCTCCTTGCTGTTCCAACGGCAAATCTGACAGCTCGGCAAGACGTTCCGCCGAGGTGAGCACGCGTATCAGCGACGGTATCTGACGGCTGAAATCCACTATCGGGCGCTGCACTTGCGATACAAGCTGCAGGAAAGCTGCCATCATTCCGAAAGTGACAGTCCCGTCCTTCAGTCCGAATATCCCCCATAAGAAAGCGACCGCATACCCTGCGCCGAACCCGATGCGGACCATCAGACGCGAGAAAAGCGAGAAATCGGTGCGGCGCATCACCTTGCCCTGCAAATCGGACTGCATCTCCGTCAGACGGCCGATAGCCTGGTCGGTATATTCCAAGGTGCGTACCAGCACCCGATGCTGCAAATGCTCCTGCAAGTGGCTCTGTATGCCGCTGTCGGTATCGCGTATCTCCCGCGACATGCGCCGCATCCTGCCCACATAGCTCTTGCTGAGCAGCAGCGCGACAGGCATTATGAACAACACCACACCTGCAAGGCGCAAGTCCATCTGCGCGAGAAAAAGCAGGGCGCCGGTCAGCTGCGCGAGTGTCACGAGAATGGCAGGCAACGTGTAGCACAACGAATCGGTGACAGAATATACGTCGCCTTCCATCCTGTTGAGCACGTCGCCGGTATGGAGCTGTTCACGCCCGAGCCAGCAGCTCTCCATCAGGTGCACAAAAAGCCTGCGGCGCAAAGCGTTGCGTAGCCGTATTTCCGTATGTGCCGCGAGACGGCTTCTTACGGCCGACAGCAGTATCTGCATCGCCATACATCCCACCAGCAGGCAGATGCTGATGTTCAGGCTATGGTCGGAAACTCCTGTGGCAATGTCAATCAGAAGCTTGCACACATAGATGAACGCCAGCGACAGCCCCACATACACCACGCCGATTACGGCGTAGCATAGTATGTAGAAACGGAAGCCGCACGAAGCGTTCCACAGCCATTTGACGCATTCCCTGAATTTCATATTACAAATATAGTGCAAGTTGAGCGCAATACAAAGAGCTTGCTCAATTTGGAATGCCGAAACGCCGCCTGTATTATCAAAATATAGTGCAAGTTGAGCGCAACACAAAGAGCTTGCTCGATTTGGATTGCCGAAACGCCGCCTTGCCGGATTCGGAATTGCTGACATATGCGAAGAGGGCGCATCGAATGACGCGCCCTCTTTCAGAGTTATGGTAAGATGCTTATTCCAGCCCTTTGTCGCGTAGCAATGCTCCGGCGTCCGGACGATGTCCGGCAAAACCTTCGTAAAGCTTCATCGGGTCTTCGTCGTTACCTGATTCAAGCACGTGCTTCAGCTTTGCAGCAGTTGCCGGGTCGAATGCTCCGTTTTTCATAAACACTTCGTAGCCGTCGCAATCGAGCACCTGTGCCCACAGGTAGGTGTAGTAGCCGGCAGAATACCCGTCGCTTCCGAAAATGTGGTTGAAATAGGTAGAGCGGTAACGGAATTCGATTTCATCGGGTTTCCCGAGCTTTTTAGCCACGCTTGCCTCGAAATCGGCGGCATTCAGATTGTCGAGGTTGGTGAGCTTGTGCCATTCAAGGTCGAGTAATGCCGCGCCGACAAGCTCAGTGTTGACAAAACCTTGGTTGAATTTGCTCGAGGCGATGAGCTTATCGACAAGCTCCTGCGGAATTACCTCGCCGGTCTGATAGTGGCGGGCGTATTCTTTCAGCAATTCCGGCTCGAACATCCAGTGTTCGTGCAGCTGCGACGGGAATTCCACGAAATCGCGGTCAACATTTGTTCCGGCATTGCCTTTGTAGTGCGCGCGCGTAAGCATGCCGTGGAGCCCGTGTCCGAATTCGTGGAACATAGTCTCCACTTCGTCGAGCGTGAGCAGCGACGGCGATCCGGCAGCCGGTTTTGTGAAATTACCGACATTGTAAACTATCGGGCGATTGCCGTTTGTGCCGTTGGCCTCTTGGAACACGAACATCCATGCGCCCTGGCGTTTTCCGGCACGGGTGTAGTAGTCGCTCATGAATGTTGCAAGATGCTTCCCTTCGCTATCGAGCACTTCATACACGTCAACATCAGGATGATATACCGGTGCGCCTTCCACTTTCTTGAAAGTGATGCCGTAGAGCTTGTTAGCCATAGTGAAGATGCCTTTTCTCACATTCTCGATAGGGAAATACGGGCGGACTTCAGTCTCGTCGAAGTTGAATTTCTCTTTTTTCACTTTCTCGGCATAATAATAGTAGTCCCATCCGGCAATCTTGAAGTTGCCGCCATGGGCATCGGCATATTTCTGCATATCGGCTATTTCCTCATACGATTTCTTGACAGCCGGTTTCCAGATTTTCATCAGCAAATCCTCGGCATTCTTCACGGTCTTGGCCATGACAGCGTCGGTCTGGTATTCGGCGTAATTGTTGAACCCGAACAGTTTCGCTTTTTGCAGACGCAGTTTCAGAATCTGGTTAATCAGGGCTTTGTTGTCGTTCTCATCGTTGTTGTTGGCGAGGTTGATGTATGCCTTGTACATCTTTTCGCGCAAATCCCGGTTGTCGGCAAATGTGAGGAACGGCAGACGGCTCGGTGCGTGGAGTGTGAATACCCATTTTCCGTCCATGCCCAGAGCCTTGGCTTCTTCGGCAGCAACCGCAATGCTCGATTGCGGAAGACCCGACAGGTCTTTCTCGTTATCGACAACAAGTTTCCATTTGTTGGTGTCTTTCAGGATGTTGTCGCCATATTTCAGATAGAGCGAAGCCAATTCGCTGTTGATTTTCTTCAGCTCCTCCTTCTTGTCGGCAGGCAGCAGAGCCCCGTTGCGCACGAAATTCTTATAGTATTTTTCCAGCAGGCGTTCCTGCGAAGTGGAAAGGTTGAATTTCGCCCGGTTGTCGTAAACTTGCTTGATGCGTTGGAACAGGCGGTCGTTCATCATTACCTCGTCGTTGTGGGCGGCAAGCATCGGCTGCACTTCCGCGCCGATGGCCTGCAATTCCGGTGTGGAAATTGTCTCATATACTCCGCTGAACGCATATGATACGTTTTCGAGCAATTGTCCGGCATTGTCGAGCGCTACGATTGTATTGTCGAAATCCGGCATTGCGCGGTTGTTGATTATAGCCTCAATCTCCTGATTGTGGCGTGCGATGCCTTCCTTGAAAGCCGGGAGGTAGTCGCTGTCCGTTATTTTGTCGAACGGAGGGATGTTGAACGGCGTGTTGTAAGCCGACAGAAAAGGATTCTCAGCATTCATGCTCATTCCTGTTAGCAGCATCGTTCCTGACAGGAAAAATGCTTTGATTGATAATGTCAGTTTATTCATATAGTTTAATTATTTGATAGATTTTCCTTTTTCCTGAATGTGCTGACCAGTGGATAATGGTCTGACGAGCGGGAATTTCCCCGCCGTGTGCTTACAGCTTCGATATCGTCGTCTTCATATAGGATATGGTCTATATGGAAGTATAGCCTGTTGGCGTTGTATGTGAAAGTCGGACCTATTCCGGCATCCGCGTAGGCATCGTTGAAGCCTTTTTTTATCGTAAGATAGGAGTAGGAGTAGGGCGTGTCGTTGAAATCTCCGCATACGAAGATACGTGCTTCTTTGTTTACGGTCTGCAGGCTGTCGATTATTCCGCGTATCATTTCGGCTTGCCCTGCCCTGTTCTTGAATGCATTCGACAATTTTGTCATTAACCGCGAGCGCACGCCACGCAAAGTCTTTTCTTTATTCACGGATGTTAAGTCCATATACAGTTCTTTGTCGGAAGCCGTGAGACCGATTGATTCAAGGTGAATGTTGAATATATATGCCTGCTGGCCGAACACCTGTGTCTCATATACGCAAAAAGCGAAATATTTTTTGTCCTTATGTGTGCGTATCGTATTTACCGGATGCTTTGAAAGGAAGCACATCGCGGCATTAGAATCGCCCATATATGGATATCTTTTTTCGAGCAGATTAAGTTGTTCTTCTCCTATGCGGTGCTTGAACTGGTCGATTTTCGGAGCTTCTTGCATACAGACAAAATCTGCGTCGTATTTCAATATCTCGGTTATGGTCCGGTTGGCTTTGTTGTCAGCACCTGGCAATCCGAAAGAATTGTAGGTCATAATGGTGAAATCCCCTTCTTGCCTGTCGCTCCAGAATCTGTTGTAATGTATGGGTGAGAATGCAAGAATCTGCGGGATTGTAATGATTAATGCCGCTGCCGGTATCAAAGCATATTTTTTGTGTATTATCAATAAGGCCACTGTCAAAGCCAGTGTGATCAGTAGCGTGATAGGATATGCGAGCCCTGCAATGGAAAGGAATCCGCACTTGCGCGGGTCTGCATATCCGATGAAAGCAGAAACAAGATATATGGCTGTGATTGCTACGGTTATCCAAAGCAATATTCTTATGAGAATAGATATGTGTTTCTTTTTTGCCATATGCTCAGATTTTTTTGCTTAAGTCGGATAATTTCTGTTTTTCTTTTTCCGACAATGAGTTATAGCCTGATTGCTTTACTTTTATTAGCAGCTTGTCTAATTCCTTTTCCGCTTCTTCACGGGCTGACGCTTCTGAAACAGACTGTCTGTGAAGGGGCTTTAGTATTACGGCTTTCCTTTTTCTTGTTTGTTTGTGCCACCATCCGTATTTGCATCCTATGGCGAATATGATTCCGGCTGCAATCCCTCCGATATGGGCAATATGTCCTCCGATGTTGTGCGTGCCGACGGTCAATAGGGCTATCGCTATGCAGGCTACGGCTATCCATTTTATTTTCACCATGCCAATCAGAATGAGGTTTATATGGTAGTTTGGTGCTCTTGTCACGGTCGCTGCCGCTATGGAAAGGACTGCCGCCGATGCACCGAGAAGCCCGTTGGACGCTATCTGTGGAAAGATTGCATTTGCCGAGAGGTAGAATATTGCTCCTGCGATTCCTCCGCTGAAATATGCTATTATGAAATCCCTTTCTGAGAAATGGTCAAGGAAAACCAAGCCGAAACAGTATAGCCATAGCAAATTGAACAAGATATGCCAGATGTCGTAATGCGTGAACATATAGGTGATGAATGTCCACGGAAGCGTTAATGCATCCATAAAGACAGGAGGCAGCTCCAGCCATCGTATAAGTGACAAGTCAATTTCGGCTACAGAAATGCATAAAGCTGCAATGTGCACCGCGATGAATACGGCTACATTGATCAGGACAAACCGCACCAATATGGATTTGCCCATAAAGAACGCTTTTATTCTGTTAATAGTATCTGCCACCGATAATGCCTTTCTTTCTCCAGTAAAGAATCATTATTATTCCGAATATCATACCGCCAAGATGTGCGAAATGGGCTACTCCCGACATGGTTCCGCTTATCCCGAACAACAATTCCAGCAAACCATAGCCGATGACTACATATTTTGCCTTGATTGGAACCGGGATAAAGAATATGTAAAGTGGAATGTTGGGGAATATCATACCGAATGCCAGCAAAATGCCGAACACCGCACCGGATGCACCGACTATGGAAGTGTTGATCAGGGCGTTGAGCTCTGCCATATTTGGATTGACGAAATTCAAGCCTTGTTCCAACGCGTCCGCTCCTTCAGCATATACGACAGAAATCATTTCCGGACTCAGCAGTTTTTCAACAGATCCGATTTGCAGATGGATGACGAGCAACTGTATCGCAGCCGCTCCTATACCGGTGGAAATATAGTAGAACAGATATCGTTTGCTTCCAAACACTTGCTCAAGCAATCGCCCGAACATATAAAGAGAGAACATATTGAAGAATATGTGTGCGATACCACGGTTGTCGTGCATGAACATATATGTGATTATTTGAGCCGGATTGAAGTCTGGCGATTTCACATAATGCAAACCTAAATATTTGTCGAGATCGAAGCCCTGTGTGTGGAGAAGCAAGCTTGAAATTATCCAGATAAGAATATTGACAAGCAGTAAATGCTTTGTCACAGGAGGAATGTTATTTAAGAAATTGTTATTTGCCATATTTTTGAATCAATTGTTATTTGTCTGGTTAAGTATTGCCGGGTATTCCGGACTGTTGATTGTGCGCAAAGCTTCGCGATAGATCGGCTCATTCTCGTTTGCTATGCGGAAATATGCGCTGCGGTCGAATATGTCGCGGGCTATTAGAGCTTTTATTATGCTGCGTAGCAGAGATTCGCTTTTCCCATATTGGGTTTCGTCGTATTTCACCCCTGCTTTTTCAGCATCGGCGACGAGCTCTTCCATCATACTGTCGTTGACTGTGAATTCACGTATGAATTGCGTGTCGTATTCATATGTGGATTCCAATTCCTTGCGGTGGTTGTCAACATAACGGATTACGAAGTTGTTGAGTGTGCCTTTTGCTACAATGTCACGGTAGAAGTCGCTGTAAGCGGTAGTGTCAACCGGGACAAACACGTCCGGCATTATACCACCTCCACCATATACCGTGCGGTGGGTCTTCAGTGTCGTGTGTTTTAGTGATTCATCAAATTTCACGCTGTCTGCACTTTCCAGCTCCCCGTGGTTGTAGCGGTTGAGTATGTCAAGCTCGTATTCTTCTTGTTTACCTTGTTTGTAAGGTTTTTGTATGCTTCGCCCGGAAGGAGTGTAATATCGTGCTATTGAAAGTCGCAACATAGTGCCGTCGGGGAATACGACAGGATGCTGCACGAGTCCTTTCCCGAATGTTCTGCGTCCTACGATTACCGCACGGTCCCAGTCCTGCAACGCCCCGGAAAGGATTTCACTCGCGGATGCGGAGAATTGGTTTACCATCACGACCAACCGTCCTTCTTTCATTTTTCCGTCACCACGGGCTGTCATATCACGGCGCGGCTGCTTTCTTCCTTGTGTATAGACTATCAACTCTCCCTTTTCAAGAAATTGGTTGGCAATGGTCGCGGCAATGTCCAGGTATCCGCCGCCATTGTCGGTAAGGTCGAGTATCAATTGCTTCATTCCTTCTTTTTTCAGCTTTTTCTCGGCTTCAAGAAATTCGTCGAGAGAAGTGCGCGCAAAACGGCTGAGGCGGATATATCCTGTCTGGTTGTCAATCATATATGCGGCATCGACACTGTAGAGCGGAATATCGTCGCGTGTCACTCGGAATTCAATAGGCTCTGCCACGCCTCGCCTGGCAACGGTGATATTCACTTCCGTCCCTTTTTTGCCGCGCAGACGTTTCATTATATCCGTATTTTTCATTCCTTTACCGGCTATGACCGTGTCGTTTACAGCAATGAACCGGTCTCCAGGAAGTATGCCGACACGTTCGGACGGACCACCAGCCACTGTCTGGACAACATACAGCGTGTCGTTCTGCATATTGAACTCTATGCCTATGCCGCTGAAATTGCCATCGAGTGGTTCTGTGAGGTCTTTTGTTTCTTCCTTATCGCTATAGATGGAATGTGGGTCGAGTTGCTCCGTCATCCCGCGGATAGCTGCCTCTACAAGCATATCCTCGTCGATTGTGTCAACGTAGTAATTGTTGATTGTAGGTTCTATTGCCTGCAGTTTTTGTCGTGGAGAAATGCTGCGCCATTCTTCCTTTTCTCCTGCGGTTGCGCACATTATCGCCAATGCAGGAATCATTATCAGTATGATTTTTTTCATATTATTCTTGCTTTTTCGGAATTTTCATTCCAGGAGGCAGTAGGTCGGTCACGTCCTTGCCATAGCTTGCCAGCTCGCGTACTATCGAAGAACTGATATGTCCATATTCCGGCAAGGTGTATAACAATATGGTCTCGAGTCCGGAAATATTGCGGTTGACTTCGGCAAGGTTACGCTCATATTCGAAATCCGCAACTTGTCTTACTCCGCGGAGCAGATATCTCGCTCCATATTTCTTGGCGACATCGACAGTCAGGCCGTCGTAGGAAATCACTTCTATTTTTTCATTGTTCTCATAAAGCGAGCGTATCGCTTCCACACGCTTCTCCTCGCTCATCAGCGACTGCTTGTTGCGGTTTACACCGACGGCTATCACTATCTTGTCGAACAATGGCAAAGCCCGTTCTACTATGGAATAGTGCCCTATGGTATATGGGTCGAACGACCCTGGAAACAATGCTATCATTTTCTTCATGACATTTGTTTTTTAATGTGTCATATCAAGGTTGCCGTCGTCCTCTACTACAAGATTGTTGATTATGAACAGTTGTCTGTCCATAGTATTCTTGCCCATATAGAATTCAAGCATTTCCTTGACTGAATCCTCTTTCCGCCAAACTACAGGGTCAAGCCGCATATCTGCTCCGATGAATCCGCGGAATTCGTCAGGCGATATCTCTCCCAATCCTTTGAACCGGGTTATTTCTGCATTGCTGCCAAGCCGTTCTATTGCGGCTATGCGTTCCTCGTCGGTGTAGCAATAGAATGTGTCGGACGGGGCGTCCTCGCCTTTCTTGCGCTTGCTTTGGCGGCGCGATGTCTTTTTGTTGCGCACGCGAAATAAGGGGGTCTGCAATATGTACACGTGACCTTTCTTTATCAAATCCGGAAAGAATTGGATGAGAAACGTAATCATCAGAAGGCGGATATGCATTCCGTCAACGTCGGCATCAGTGGCAATGACCACCTTGTTGTAGCGCAGTCCGTCTATTCCTTCTTCGATGTTCAGAGCCGCCTGGAGCAGATTGAACTCGTCATTCTCATAGACCACTTTCTGGGTCTTGCCGTAGGTATTCAGCGGCTTGCCCCGCAGGGAGAACACAGCCTGTGTCTCCACGTCGCGTATTTTGGTGATTGAGCCGGAGGCGGAGTCGCCCTCGGTGATGAAGATTGTGGATTCCTGACGGCGCTCGTTTTTCGCGTCGTTGTAGTGTATGCGGCAGTCGCGCAGCTTTTTGTTGTGCAGACTGACTTTCTTTGCCCGCTCGCGGGCTTGTTTGGTGACACCGGCAATTGCCTTGCGCTCTTTTTCCGACTCCTGAATCTTATGGAGCATTATCTCGGCTGTGTCAGAATTGATATGCAGGTAGTTGTCGAGCTCTTTTTTCAGAAAGTCGCTGATGAATTTGGCTACTGTCGGTCCGTCTTTGCCCATATCGCGTGAACCTAATTTGGTTTTGGTCTGCGACTCAAATACCGGCTCTTCCACCTTTATGCTGATTGCCGCCACCATACCGTTGCGGATGTCGGAGTATTCGAATCCTTTTCCGTAGAATTCCTTTATGGTGCGGGACACGGCTTCACGGAATGCTGAAAGATGAGTGCCTCCTTGTGTGGTATTCTGTCCGTTGACAAACGAATAAAATTCTTCACCGTATTGTGCGGTATGTGTGATTACCACTTCTATATCCTGGCCGGTAAAATGGATTATCGGGTAAAGCGGCTCGTTAGTCATCCTGTCTTTCAGCAGGTCGAGCAGTCCGTTGCGTGAATGGAATTTCTGCCCGTTATATACGATGGTGAGACCCGTATTCAGAAAAGAATAGTTTTTCATCATAGTCTCCACATACTCGTCTTTGAACGCAAAGTCGCGGAATAGCTCGTTGTCGGGCTTGAATCTGACGTATGTGCCGTTTTCTTCGTTTGTCGCATATACGGGATTTTCTTCAACCACTTCTCCACGCTCGTATTTCACGGTTTTTCCTTCACCGTTGCGATAGGCTGAAATCTCGAAATATGATGACAGGGCATTTGTGGCTTTTATTCCGACGCCGTTCAGTCCTACCGATTTTTTGAATGCTGCTGAATCATATTTGCCACCGGTGTTCATTTTTGATGAGACATCAAGTACCTTGTCCAATGGAATTCCACGGCCGAAATCGCGGACTTCGACAATGCCTTCTTCGGAAATGGTGACTATTATTTGCTTCCCATAGCCCATGGCGAATTCGTCAATTGAATTGTCCATCACTTCTTTCAGTATGACGTAGATTCCGTCTTCAGGATGGGAACCGTCGCCGAGTTTGCCTATATACATTCCCGGGCGGCGGCGTATGTGCTCTTTCCAGTCAAGAGTCTTGATGTCGTCGCTGCTATAGTTTATTCCTGCTTGTTCGAGTTCTTCCATCTTTGCTGTTAAAGTAAAAGCCTTTTCCGGCAATCAAATATGCAAAGATAACTCACGTGCCTGAATTCGCAAAATCTACGTTGGGGCAGTTGTCTGCGTTTTTGAAATTCTTAACCACGTGACAGATATATTAAAGGCTGATGGCGGATACATAGTGATGGCTTATTGTTAATGCGTGACAAAAGCAACGGTTAATGGGTTAATAATTAAAAAACTATTGCGTTATATTGTGATTTTGATTAATTTTGAAAAATAAAATTTTAATTATCATGAAGAAGTACTTTTTTATTGCCGTAATGGCATTGTCGCTTACGATTTTGCAAGGGTGTGACGAGGAAAAGGATGTTGTTCTTTGGGAGTTTACTCCGGCGGATGTTATGATACATGTGGTAAATGCCAATGGCGAGAACCTGTTGTCTCCTGAAACACCGGGGTGCATAGTACCAGAGGAGGTGGAAGCCATATACAACGGAAAGGTTTACGAGTATAGATATACTTTTGTGGTGGACGGCAAGCCTGTTCCCTATAAGCCTTTTGCAATTAATGATACTCCGGATAGTGAGAAGACGAGAGAGATATCCGCCACTTGGTATGGATTGCACGATGGATATTCCGGCAATGACTTGGAGCCGACGATAAATTTCGGTACGTTTGACCCGACAGTTGGCTATCGGAATGAGGAATTTGAAATCGTATGGCCCGACGGCAGCCGCGACAGGATTGCGTTTGACGCTTTTATAGATTGGACCGATGAGGACAATCCGCAGTATGTCAAGAACTTGTACCTAAACGGCAATCCTGTTGAGACAATAGTCGTTGTGAAATAGAGTGTGGCAAGAACCCAATCTTACTTCCCTTGCCGGCAGTATCTTAATTAATTGCCGGCAAGGGAGTGTTTTTTATATGGAAAAATGAA
>JADIMC010000107.1 GCA_017694955.1 Candidatus Limisoma faecipullorum | reverse complement strand
TCGGTAACAATAAAAAACGGTACGGGCATACCCGTACCGTTTTTATGCTTATTGAAAAAACTTTTATTCGCGGCTTGAGCCGAAGAAGCGGAGCAGATAGAGGAACAGGTTGATGAAATCAAGATAGAGGCTCAAAGCGCCGATTGTGGCGATTTTGCTTGTGTTCACGCCGCCGTCATAGGCAAGCATAGTCTTGATTTTCTGAGTGTCCCATGCGGTGAGCCCGATGAAGATAGCCACTCCTGCGAAACTGATTATCCAGTCCATCGTGCTGCTTGCGATGAAGATATTGACAATTGTGCAGATGATAAGTCCGAACAAAGCCATAACCATCAGCGAGCCGAAGCGTGAGAGGTCGTTTTTAGTAAAGTATCCGTAAGCCGTCATCGCCCCGAACACACCTGCCGTGATGAGGAATGTCTGAGCCAATGATGTCAAATCGAACGCATAGAACAGCGTGGAGAACACCACTCCGTTGAGCACTGCATAAAGATAGAACAGCAACGATGCCATTGCGGAACTCATCTTATGCAACGCTCCGCTTATCGCGATTACCACTCCGAATTCAGCGATTATCAGTCCCCAAAAGAACAGACGGCTTGTCGCCATCAGTTGCACAAGCGATCCTTCTGCAGCCACGAAAAAAGAAACAAGACCTGTCACAATTAAAGCAAGGCACATGCGCATATATACTCCGCGCATCACCTTCGATATTTCCTGTGTCAGCACTGCTGATGGCTGATTGTAACCAAATTGATTGAAATTGTCCATTTTAATAGTATTAAGTTTATAAATAGCGGAAAATTATTCCACCTTTTGGCACAAAGATATGACAAACTTTATGCCAAAAGCGTTTACCGTAGTTAATTATTATTAATCAGGCAATTTACATCCTTTCAGGCACCTCTATTCCAAGCAGCCACATTGCACGCCGTACGGTGTCGCCGACGGTCCGTGACAACGAAAGGCGGAACGCGCGCACATCTGTATTCTCCTCGCGCAGGATGGAATAGTCGTGATAGAACTGGTTGTATTCTTTCACTAATTCGTATGCGTAGTTTGCAATCAACGCCGGGCTGTAGGTCCTGCCGGCCTCATCTACCAATGCCGGGAAATCGGCAAGCCGCTGGATGAGCGATACTTCTTTCTCGTTAGGCTCTACGTTAGCATTGTCGAAAGTCTCGCTGATGCTGTCGGCTGCAGCCTTGCGCAACACGGACTGAATGCGTGCGTAGGTGTATTGTATGAATGGCCCGGTATTGCCGTTGAAGTCGATGGATTCTTTCGGATTGAACGTCATATTCTTGCGCGGATCGACTTTCAGAATGAAGTATTTCAGCGCACCGAGTCCGATAATGGTTGAAATCTTGTCAGCTTCCTCTTTTGTGCAGTCGTTGAGCTTGCCGAGCTGCATCGACATTTCCTTGGCGGTATTGACCATTTCGTCCATCAGGTCGTCGGCATCGACTACCGTGCCTTCGCGCGACTTCATCTTGCCTTCAGGCAATTCGACCATACCATAAGAGAAATGCACAAGGTCCTTGCCCCATTTGAATCCAAGCTTGTCGAGCAGCAGCGCAAGCACTTGGAAATGGTAGTTCTGCTCATTGCCTACGACATAAATCATCTTGTCGATGGGGTAGTCCTGATAGCGCAGCTTTGCTGTTCCGATGTCCTGGGTCATATATACCGACGTGCCGTCGCTGCGGAGCAGCAATTTGTGGTCGAGCCCGTCAGCCGTGAGGTCTGCCCATACGGAATTATCGTCTTTGCGGTACATAATGCCTTTTTCCAGCCCTTCAAGCACTTTTGCCTTGCCTTCAAGATAAGTCTCGCTTTCATAATATATCTTGTCGAAATCCACGCCAAGACGTTTGTAGGTCTCGTCGAAACCTGCATATACCCAAGAGTTCATAGTGCGCCATAGCGAGCGTACATCCTCGTCGCCGGCTTCCCATTTGCGCAGCATTTCGCGTGCTTCCTGCATCAACGGTGATGCGGCTTCTGCATCTTCTTTCGACATCCCTTTTCCCTCAAGCTCCTTTACTTCGGCCTTGTAGTGCTTGTCGAATTCCACGTAGAAATCGCCTATGAGGTGGTCGCCTTTCTTCCCGGTGGATTCAGGAGTCGCTCCGTTGCCCCATTTCTGCCAAGCGAGCATCGACTTGCAGATGTGTATGCCGCGGTCGTTGACGATGTTGGTCTTTACCACCTTGTAGCCGTTTGCCGCCATAATGCGCGAAAGGCTGTAGCCCAGCAGGTTGTTGCGCACGTGTCCGAGGTGGAGCGGCTTATTGGTGTTGGGCGAGGAATATTCAATCATCACGAGCTGGCTGCTATCGTCGGCCTTCTTGAAGCCGTAGTCGGCAGTATCTTCGATATGCTTCAGTACTCCGAGCCAGAATTTCGGTTCTATGGTGATGTTGAGGAATCCTTTTATTACGTTGAAAGTCTTTACTGCCTCGCAGTTTGCAACAAGATAATCGCCGATTTCCTGTGCCGTGGCTTCAGGCGCCTTTTTCGACATCTTGAGGAACGGGAAAACAACAATCGTGAGATTGCCTTCAAATTCTTTCTTTGTGGTCTGTGGCACAATTGTGGCTGCGTCCACATCCGCACCGTAGAGCGATTTCAGGGCTTCTGCCACCGCTGAAGAGATAATGTTATCGATTGACATTTCTATTATTTGTTTTTTTGTTATTCTGAATCTGTTTCCGCCTACTAAGGCATTGCAGTGTGCAAAGTTACAACCTTTATGCAGAAAACCAAAACGCAGATGTCGGGATAACGTTGAACTTTTCAATCGTTAAAGTCAAATCTGGTTCCGGGATAAGCGGGCAGGAAACATAGTGGAGTTGAAGGCACGGATAAGCTTATGCCATACAAGTAAAGCCTCAGAAGGCTTCGTGCATGACAAAGCACTATCGAGGCTGCGCACCGCGGTATCGGTACTATGCGCGGTCTCCACGCGGCCGATATTCGGGTGATGCGTCTCCACAAGCTGCGCTCCGCTTGTATGCGGTTAACTGTATGCAGCCTCTACAAGGCTGTGTTACAAGAGCTTTTCTCTTGCTCTTATTCCAAATGTGTAAACTTAAATTGGCCATCAGGCGGCATTCTGGTCGATTTTGAGTATGAAGAGAAGCTTTTTTGGCATTTCAGACAATCGTCGTCTAATTGATTAGCTGAATTGGAAAATATATTTGCGTCGCAACTCTGAGTAGTGTGTGCGGAATCTGTTGTCTTTTTCACACCGGTCACAGATATCGTCGATGAGAATTGTTTTTATTCTGCTTTGGTATTCAGGTCTTATTTTTTCGATTGCTTCATCGATTACCTTTTTGAAATCTGCTCTGATAGCGGGAATTACAAAAACGGACAAGTCGTCATTGTTTGCAACTCTTATAATATTGCGCCATAACTGATATTGCTGGAAAAAATATTCTTTACTTTTTGAAGGCTCTTTTATTATTGCATTCATCGGCTTTTCATAATAGGCTTTCCAACGTTTGCTATTTGCTTTTGCCTTGCTTTTCGTAGCAAGATGACTTTCAGAATATTTTACTTCAAAGTAAATGTTTTGACCGGTGTTGTTGATGTAGAAATCAAATTTTGTTCCGTCTGTTTCTTTATGTTCGAATTCGCTTGTCGCTCCTTCTTTGATGTTTGGTATGCTGTCGTTTTGGTTAAATATAAGGGAATAGTCATTTTTTATCTTCATTGGGCCAAACAGATTGATAGCCAGTGCTTGCGATGAGTTCAGGTGATGGAAATCGCAATGCTTGCTTTTTGTTAGTTGGCATAATTTTACTTGAAATCCGGCATCAATCAGGTTTTTAGAGTATTGTGATTCGGGAAGGATATGGGGATATTCCTTACCATTGTTTTTCCAAATGCCGTTTCCCTTAATATTCAAAACCGTCTCTTTATAATTAGCGAGGTGCTTTTTCAGATTATAACAATATTCATTGTATGATGGTATGCCGGTTGCTTTTTGTATTAATGATTCCATTTGCAATTGTTGTCTTTGGTGCAAATGTAGTGAAATAAGCTGTATTTTTGCATTTATAAGGAAATGATTATGGGCCTTCAATGGAAGAAACGTGATTAATCGCATAGAAGATAGGCGGTTGCAGGATGGTTGATAGATGTATGGCTGTTTTTTTGTAACTTTACGGCGAATTACAGATTTGGATGATGAATTTAAGAAAACTTATATATGTCGTGTCGGTTGCCGTGATATGGACGGTGCTGTATTCGTGTGCCAGTATAGGCAATCCGGAGGGAGGACCGCAGGACAAGCTACCACCTATATTCATAAAGAGCAGCCCTGAGCCTAATGCGTTGAATTTCAATAAAAACAAGATTGAATTGTCGTTCGATGAAATAGTCACCCTCGATGACCCGTCGAATAAAATCATTGTGTCGCCAGCACAGACAGAAATGCCAAAACTTACGGCAAACGGAAAGAAGGTTACAATAGAGCTTATAGACACACTCATTCCAAATACTACCTATACAATCGATTTCTCGAATTCGATACAGGACAACAATGAGGGCAACCCTTTGGAAAATTTTGCATTTTCTTTTTCAACAGGCAGTATGATTGATTCTTTGAGGGTGGCCGGCATTGTCCTTGATTCGCATACGCTTGAGCCGCAGCAAGGAGTGGTGGTTGGACTGCACAGCAACCTTGCCGATTCCGCTTTTCATAAGATAAAACTTGAGAGAGTGGCACGGACAAACGACCGAGGGCAATTCATTATCCGTAACGTGAAGCCAGGTAAATATCGTCTGTATGCAATCAATGATGCCGACCGTGACTATAAATTCGCTAATCCATCTGAGGATATCGCTTTCTGTGACTCTATCATAGTGCCTTATTGCGAACAGATACAGGCTTCTGACACCATATTCGGGCTGGACGGAAAGACCATAGACACAATCAAGACTGTCAGCAAATCGATGTACTATCCTAACGACATATTGCTCAATATGTTCAATGAGAATTATAAGGCACAGTATATGCAAACTTACAGCCGTATAGACTCAACCCGCATATCACTGATGTTCGCCGCCCCGTCGGATACTCTTCCTTCGTTGCGCATTATCAACAAGCAGCCGGAGCCGGAAGACTGGTACACACTTGAGCGGTCATTGACCAACGACACCTTGACGTATTGGATAAACCGTCCGGAACTAGTCTCGTCCGACACTTTGCTGGTGGAACTGAAGTCGCTTCGTACGGATACGCTTAACAATCTTGTATGGGGAATAGACACTCTTAATTTTTCGTTTCAGAGACCGAAGCCAAAGAAGAAAAAGCGCGATAAGGACGAAGAAGCGGATACAGTGGAGACGCGCTTCCTTGATTTCAAGGTGATATCCGGTACAACCCAAGAAGTGTATGCTCCTGTAATAATGGAGTCGGCAGAGCCTATTGCTTTTATTGATACGGCCGCCGTGCATTTTGAGGTGAAGCAGGACACACTGTGGAATCCTGTGACGGGTTTCCGTTTCGGATTCCGCGACACGACTGTCAACCGGCGTCAGCTTTCGTTCCGCTATGGTTGGGAGCCGGGAGCCACGTATCGCATAACGATTGACTCTTTAGGAATAAGAAGCATATACGGTACGCCGATAAAAGGCTTCGTCTCGGAGCAAAAGGTCAGAAATCTTGAGGATTACGGTAATCTGATTTTCAATATTCCTGCGGTAAGGGATTCCGCGTTTGTTGAGCTTCTTAATTCCAGCGACAAATTAGTGCTTGCCGTACCGGTTAAGGACCACCGGGCGGAGTTTATAAATATGATGCCTGCGAAATATTATGCGCGCATCGTAATCGACCGTAATGGCAATGGAGAGTATGATACCGGCAATTATGATGAGAAGCGTCAGCCGGAAGAGACATATTATTATCCTTCGGCAATCAATTTGAAAAAAAATTGGGACGTGGAGCAGACATGGGATATATATGCTTTGCCGATTGATATGCAGAAGCCTGACGATATAAAGAAAAACAAGCCGGAGCGCAAGCGCTGGGCAGAGCCGGAGACGCCGGTGGAAAATGATGAAGAAGATGATGGTTTCAATGACTTCACAGATCCCAACGACCCCAATCAGCAATTCTTTAACGACCTAAATGGCTATTATTAGAATAGTAAGCGAAGTATGGAGATATTTGAATATGCTTTTTTCAGAAACGCTCTTGCCGGGCTTGTTCTTGTCGGGATTGCTTCCGCGATTGTCGGGACGTATGTGGTGACAAGGCGTTTGATGTTTGTCACCGGAGGTATCACACATGCCTGTTTCGGTGGATTGGGATTTGGATATTACATAGGAATCAATCCGATAATCGCAGCCGGAGTGTTTGCTGTCGCATCGGCGCTTGGCGTGGAATGGATGTCGGGACGGCAACGCGTACGCGAGGACTCGGCAATCTCGGTGATATGGGCGTTGGGAATGGCTGTAGGCGTCGTTTTCATATTCCTTACATCGGGTTATGTGCCGGAGCTTAATTCTTTTTTATTTGGTAATTTGTTGACTATCTCCAGTGTTGACCTTTGGGTGTTTGGCGGTTTCCTTGTTCTGCTTTTGGGGGTTATGTCGTTGTTCTACCGTCCGATTGTGGCGTGCGCTTTCGATGCGGACTATGCCCGTACCATCAATTTGCCTGTAAGACTTGTCAACGGGATGATGATTGTGCTTGTATCGATATGTGTGGTGCTTACATTGAAGCTTATCGGCATAATGCTGCTGATGTCGCTTTTCGCCATTCCTCAGATGATTGCTGAGGTTTTTACCTCAAGGTTTAAACCAATGCTTGTGTTGGCTTCTGCCGCAAGCCTTGTATGCTCTGTCTCGGGTCTTTTCATCTCTTATTGGAGCAATGTGCCGGCTTCTGCAACGATTGTGGTGACGCTTATTGCCGTATATTCCGTAGCGCGTCTTTTGTCATCGTTGAAAAGAAAGAGCCATCGCAATAAAAGGCAAGCGGATACGTTATTAAGTAATAAGTAAAAACGACAAGAGGAATTGACTCGCCGTCCGATATACATACTGCTACTCGTAGCCGTGGTTTTTGCTCTGTATTCTTGCAGCACGAAGAAAAACACGGCAGGTACACGTTTTTTTCAAGCGTTCACAACTCGTTACAATGTATATTTCAACGGGGAGGAGCATTATAAGGAACAGATAGAGAAGATGGAGAAAGACTATGAGGATGATTATTCCGATTTTGTCTATATCCATCCTGCCGAGGCTTATGCCGATCCGAAAGCGCCACAGCCATCAGCGGATTTTGAACGCACGATTGAGAAGATGGAAAAGGCGATAGCCTTGCATTCCATACAGAAACGTCCGAAAAAAGACCGCAGCAAGATGAAGAATCCGAAATACCGTGAATTTTTGAAGCGCAACGAATATAATCCGTTTCTTCATAATGCGTGGCGGCTGATGGGTGAGGCACAGTATTTGAAAGGTGATTTTCTCGCTTCCTCGTCAACGTTTATGTATGTGGAAAAGCATTTCACTTGGTTGCCGGAACTTGTCGCTGAATCGAAAATATGGCAAATACGAAGCTATTGCGCTTTAGGGTGGACGAATGAGGCGGAGAATGTGATAAGCCGGTTAAAACCGGATGAGCTTACCAACAAGAGATTGCGCACCATGTACAACACGGCCTATGCCGATTTTCTTATAAAGAGCGGAAGGATGAAGGAAGCCGCCCCCTATCTTGAAAAAGCTGTTGACAATACCGGCGGAATACAGAAGACCCGTTTGCGATTCCTCTTAGGGCAAGTTTATGCCGCCAATGGCGATAATGGGAGTGCTTACAGGATGTTCAAGGAAGTGGCCGGAGCATCGAATGCCAGTTATCGCACGCAGCTTAACGCGCGCATCAAGCAGACTGAGGTATATCAGGGCGCGAATATCGAGCCTGAGGTTAAATCCTTGCAGAAAATGGCACGTCAGGACCGCAACAAAGACTATCTTGACCAGATTTATTATGCCATAGGTAATCTTTATCTTTCGCGCAATGATACGGTAAAGGCTATAGAGAATTATATTCTTGCCAACGAGAAAAGTACGCGTAACGGACGCGAGAAAGCAATTAACCAGATTACGCTTGGAGGTTTGTATTTCGATCAGTTCAAATACGATTTGGCACAGCCTTGCTATTCTGAAGCGATTCCGCAACTGCCCGATGATTATCCTGATTATGAATTGTTGAAACGCCGTTCTGATGTGTTGGATGAGCTTGCGGTATATTCTCAGAATGTAACTTTGCAAGATTCTTTGCTTGAACTGTCGAAGTTGTCGCCGGAAGAACAGATGAAGGTGGCAGAACGTCTTGTCGAGGAATTGAAAGAAAAAGAGCGGAAGCAGGCTGAAGAAGCCGCACGGCAAGAATATATGGCGCAGGCGAGTGCTAATGCTTCACAATTGCAAAGCAACACCACGACTTATACGCTTAATACTGATAAATCGTGGTACTTCTACAACACGGCGACGAAAAATGCAGGTAAAACGCAATTCCAGAAGTTGTGGGGCAGCCGTAAGCTTGAAGATGACTGGCGGCGTATAAATAAGGCTACATTCTCAATGTCGGATTTTGAGGAGGCTAATTACGATGAGGAAGACGAGAAGGAAATGACCGATTCGTTGGGTAACCCGCTGTCTGAAGATCAGATTGCGGAGGCGAAGAAAGCTGAGGAAGAGAAAGCAAAAGAAGCCGACCCGCATTATCCGGAATATTATCTTGTGCAGATACCGAAGACGGACGAGGAAAGGCAGAATGCGGAAAATATCATACAGGAAGGATTGTTCAATATGGGTATTATCCTTAAAGACAAGCTGGAGGACGTGACAGCTGCGGAAAATGCCTTTAATGAGCTCGACACCCGTTTCCCTGACAATATCTACAGGCTGGATATGTATTACAATATGTATCTGATGTATATCCGCTATGGAATGAACGACAAGGCGGAAGTTTACAGGCAGAAAGTGCTTGCCGATTTTGCCGATTCCAAATATGGTCTTGCTCTTGCCGACCCGAATTACATACAGAATCTTCGTGATATGGACCGCGTACAGGAGGAGTTGTATGAAAAGACCTATGATGACTATCTCAACAATCGCAATGAAGCCGTGCATCAAAGTTATGATGAGATGATGCGGCGATATCCGCTGTCGAAAATAATGCCGAAGTTTATGTTGCTGCATGCTCTGGCATACGTTCCTGAGAAGAAGTACGATGAGTTCCAGACTACTCTTAAGGAGTTGCTTGTCAGGTATCCGGAGACTGACATAACGCCGCTTGCCTCATCCATATTGAAAGATATGGCAAGGGGAAGGAAAGTGAACGGTGGCTCTACTAACATGCGCGGAATGATATGGACTATACGGTTGACAAACGATACTACGGCGCAAGCCGGAGATGGCGAGCTGACACCGTTTGACCCGTCAATTGAGGGTGAGCATATTTGCTTGCTCACTTATCCCACCGACAGCGTGTCGTCTAACCGTCTGCTTTTCGATGTGGCACGACATAATTTCTCTTCATATACAGTACGTGATTTTGATATCGAACGTATGGTGTTCGGACAGCTTGGAATGATTGTGATCAGAGGTTTCGCAAGTCTTGCTGATGTGGAGGAATACAGTAAATTGCTGTTTGCTGACAAGCAAGTGGCTATTTCAGATAAAATCCGTCCGGTTTTCATTAGTAAAAAGAATTTCGACATATTGCTTAACGAAGGGCGTTCGTTTGCCGAATATTTCCAGTTCCTCAGCGAGCGGTCGGATGATGCCGTCGAGGAAAAGATTGCCGAAGCCGAAGAAGAAATTTTGGCAGGCGAATAACTGTGGTCAAATTGCTAATTGTAAAGTAATATTCTTTTTTTCTTAAGAAAAAGAATGGCTATATGTATTGTTTCTGTAAATTTGCAATTTGAAAAAGGTCTGGACGTTTAATATTTCAAGAACCTATTATAAACATTAAAACCAGCGATTGCTATGAACAGAAGGAAATTATCTATTTTATTTCTGTTGTTAATCATTGCTGCGGCACCGACATATGGAGCCACCCAATTGATTGGCAACATCGTGTCGTCAGACAATCAAATGACGGCGGGGATGTACAAATTCTCCACGACCGATCCCATTCAAATCACACTGCTCAGTAATGAGTCAGAGCCGATAGTGGCCAACGGAGGCGCAGTATGCATCGACGATAAATTATATGTCTACTATTATGAAGACAAAGGCATCTATCTGATGGCATACAATTATATTTACGACACCAAGACATGGGTAAATACGGGAAGCACATCACCGACAATGGGCGACTGGGCGGATGTAGCAATATCCACGGCCCTCGACCCTACCACAGGAACTGTATATTGCTGCACATATAACAGCGGACAGACCGGATTCGAGCTGAAGACATGGGATGTCGCGGCAAAGACAAAGACACGCATCGCGGATGCCGGGACAGGCTATCCTGCGCTTGCGGCAAGTCCTGACGGCGAGCTGTTTGCAATCGACACAGAAGGAAGACTTCTGAACGTCGACAAGACCACCGGGGAAACTACAGAGATAGGAAGCACAGGATTCCGCCCCAAAGGAGCGCAAAGCGCCACATTCGGCCAAAGCCAAGGAGGGGAGGAATTTTACTGGTTCGCCTACAATGATTCGGAAAGCGCTCTCTACAAAGTAAATACCCAGACGGCAGAAATCACGAAAATAGCCGACATCGAAGGGCATGCGCAGGTGGTGGCCGCATACGCCGCAGAACCGGA
>JADIMC010000106.1 GCA_017694955.1 Candidatus Limisoma faecipullorum | reverse complement strand
ATATAGGTAGCAGCAGAGAGTGTCTCCCTCTGTTTGCGGAGCAAATAGGGGGAGTGGCACGAAGTGCCGAGGGGGTTACCGAATCGCCGCAGCGCGGTGAAATCCTGCCATTGACGCTGTATGTTTTCACCCAAAGCGGTGAATGTGGCAACCCCTCCGGGTCTTCGACCCACCTCCCCTATTAACTGCGCTCCGCTCCGTGAACAGGGGAGGACACGCTGCTCTGTATGGCTGTGATTTTTGTCTTGGATTTTTATTGGTCAGGGATGTGGGAGGAATTACGCAAAAATATGTTATTTAGCAGGTTAGATTGATTTTTCTTTATATAATTAGCTCTCATCTGACATTTTTCATTAATTTTGCGTTGTGTTCCGGTCGAACGGGAGCGTGAAGCCGGGACTGCATATTTTTGAAAGGTGTTATTGAAATTGTCTTCTTAGTTCAAATCTCGCAAGTTTGACATTCCACGAAGATGATTTGCAATAGCACCTGCATCGGTTGCATATACGTCTGCCGTCGAGGCAGTGCTATAGGCATATCGCGGTGTGGGAGCTATTGTTTTATCTGTGGAATGGGGCAATGCGAGAGCCTGAACTGAAGATGAAACAAGTACATTCTCCACACCTTTTTTATGTCCGATTACAAACCGTTCCAAAGGGAGATGAGGGACACAAAAAGTATTTATTATGCTTAGAGACGAATTGGCGAAATTTTACGAAAAAGCCAAAGGATGCAAATGCCGAGTTACAACAAAAGCCGGAAACAGTTATGAAGGCACTTTATTAGGATGCCAAGTATTGACGAATAATAATTTGAAGCTGGCACTAATTCAAATTGATGTTAATGGTCTGATTAAAGAATTTTATTGTACTGTAATCGAAAAAATTGAAAAGCTATGAAAAGAATATCTAAAAAAGAATACGAAGAGTGCTATGAACATAATCCTGAATCTGTTGTAAGAATTTGCATTAATGCAAACACATCAGATTATCAATATGTTCTGATAGAACAAAATGATTCAAATGTTTCAGGGAAGATGATTAAAAAGTTTTTGGAAACAGAACTCATCAGTGCTATCGAAATAGCGACTGTTGATTGGACTAAACCAAATACTTCTAAGAAATAATTTTCATCTTCATATAGATAGTAAAACATTTTAAATTAGAACTTCATGAAAGATGAAATAATCAACGGTCTGAGTTTGAAAAATGATATAGCGTTATTATACAACTTCCTTGCCAAATATGATGAGATTGTACAATCTTTTAATTATCAGACTCATCAAAAATCGTTTTTCAATATAATTAATAAAAAATCAATTACACATAAAAAGAGCTCAGAGGCAAATGACATTCTTGAAAAAGAAAAAACGATAGAGGATAACAGCATAATTATGACTGTAAAGAATGCTGAAAATATTCCTGTAGGATTTATCAGACATTTGCGGAACTCTATAGCGCATGGACAAATAAGTCTTAAAAGAAACAGATATGTAATATGCGACAAAGTGAAGTTTGGAAAGAAAAGCAAATATTACGGGCTTGAATATCCTACAGCTTGTGGAATATATGACAAAGACAAAATTGTCAACTTGATAACTTTTTTATTGTCAATAATATCTGAACAAAAATGTCAACAAACGAAAAAATGAAAACAATAATTACTAAATTGCTGATGCTGACGGCGGTGCTGTCAGCCAGTGTAAACCTCTATGCCTACGACTTTGAAGTCGACGGCATTTATTACGACATTATATCGTCGTCAGAAAAGACTGTAGAAGTAACATCTGGTGACAATGAATATTCCAGTAATGTAGTAATTCCTGAAATAGTATCGTATCTTAAAACATACAGCGTCACATCTATCGGCAGAGAGGCTTTCAGCGGCTGCACCGGGCTGACATCCGTAACGATTCCCAACAGCGTCACATCTATCGGCATCCACGCTTTCAGCTATTGCAGCGGGCTGACATCAGTGACAATACCAAACAGCGTAACATCTATCGGCAATTACGCTTTCTACGGTTGCAGCGGACTGACTTCCGTGACACTGGGCAACAGCATCACATCAATCGGCGAGTACGCTTTCTACGGATGCACCGGTTTGACATCTGTAACGATTCCCAACAGTGTCACAACCATCGACGATTTCGCTTTCTACGGATGCACCGGTTTGACATCTTTTCATATTCCTAAATCTGTTAAAAACATAGGGAGTTGCCCATTTGGTGATACTAATATATCAACAATTACAATTGACAATAATAACAGTTCATTCAGCGTCGTTGATAATGTCCTGTACACAAAAGATCTGTCAGTTTTAGTATTCTATCCGCCAAAAAAAGCAGAATTACAATTTTCCATACCCAACAGCGTCACATCTATCGGCGATTACGCTTTTGAAAATTGCACTGGTTTGACATTTGTAACGATTCCCAACAGCGTCACCACCATCGGCAAGTCCGCTTTCCGGTATTGCACCGGGCTGACTTCCACCATAATATATTCTGTAACATCAATAGGGATAAGACCTTGGGGTCATTGTGACAAATTACGCTATTTGTACTTGTTTCCGTCAACTCCACCAACTATGGAAACAAGTCCTCTAGAAGAAGTTTCCATTGAAAATTATTTTTCAAATGAACAGTATGAGAATGTAACATTATATGTTCCAAAAGAAAGCGTTATCACTTATGCCTCTACAGAGCCGTGGCGTTATTTCAAAAATATAACCTACCCAATAGTTGAGAAAGTTGGCATATCTATAGACAAAAGAACTATTGAACTTAGTTGCGGAACGGAAGGAGCGGAAATCCATTACACTCTTGACGGCTCTACCCCTGACCAAAACTCCACAAAATACGAAGGTCCGTTTACCATTAATGAAAACTGCACCGTGAAAGCCGTCGCTTTCAAAGAGTTTTGGGACGATTCGGAAATAGCATCTAAAGAGGCTACAGGTATTGTCACCGTAAGGTTCAAGCAGGAAGAAAATTCGTCAGCCTACAACGGCAAAAGCCAAATGCCGGAAATTGAGGCGAACGGAGAAATCGACCTGTCGGAAATCGACATAAAGGCATACCGCTTGGCGAATGATGACTCTTGGAAGAGCGTCCCGACTGAAAACGTAAAAAACACAGGCAGATACAAGTTCGAACTTAGCGTTGACAACGAAACCACTTACGGAAAATCGACAGCCTATCTCACGATTACCAAAGCAGAACCGAACTTAATATGGAATCAGACTTTTAAGACTTTGGGCGTTGGCGAGAAAGTCTATCTTGATTTCAGTTGCGACAACACGGAATTTCTGCCGGTGTTCAGCAACTATAACGAAAAGGTTATTGAAATCGGTACTGACATTGACGGCGAAAACTTCAAATGGTATGTGAAAGGAGTAGGAAAAGGCGTGACAAACCTGTCGATGAGCTATGCGGAATGCGACAACTATTTTGCGTCGGAGACAATCACCAAAATCATTATGGTTGACGGCAATGCAGAAATCAAAACGGCAGCCACACCAACAATAACAATAAACAAACGCAATGTGGAAATCAGTTGTGAAACAGAAGGTGCGGAGATATATTACACTCTTGACGGCACTATCCCTAATGTGAATTCAACAAAATATAGTGGAGCGTTCAAGGTCAATGAAAACTGCACAGTGAAAGCCATCGCCACGAAAGAGTCTTGGCAAGATTCGGAAATAGCTGTCAACAATGTGACAGAAGTGGTAAACGTAAAATTCAAACAAGAGGAAAACACGTATGTTTACAACGGTAGCAGCCAGATGCCGGAAATTGAGACTAACGGAGATGTTGACCTGTCGGAAATCGACATAAAGGCATACAGTTTTGCCAATGATGATTATTGGATAACTATCCCTGTTGAAAGTGTGAAAAACACCGGCAGATACAAATTCGAGCTTAGCATTGACAACGAGACCACTTACGGTAAATCGACCGCATACCTTACGATTACCAAAGCCGAGCCGAATTTCGTATGGAATCAAACTTTTGATATTATGAACGTTGGAAAGAAAATTTATCTTGACTTCAGTTGCGACAATACCGAATCTATGCCGGTGTTCAGCAATTATGATGACAAGGTAATCGGAATTGGTTCCGAGATTGACGGCAATGGCTTCAAATGGTATGTGGAGGCAATAGGCAAAGGAGTTACAAACCTGACGATGAGCTATGCGGAATGTGAGAATTATTTTGCCTCAGAGACAATAACAAAAACCATAACAGTAGTGGATAACGCAGGAATTAGCGATATGAGCAAGGACAATATCCGTGCTTATGGCAATGATGGCGTAATCCATATAGCTAATTGCGAAGCAGATGCCTTGGTCAACATCTATACGGCAAGCGGAACGCTGGTTTATAGCGGTACAGACAAGGAAATCGCTCTCAAAGCACAAGGCATATACATAGTCCGTGTATCAGGTCAAACCTTTAAAGTTATTTTGTAGATATTATTTGTGAAACAATCAAATAAATTATATCGACAAAAGTTGAGAATTATTGGTGTCAGCTAAAAAATGGGCATCCGGTTCATGGGGTGTAATGCGCTGCCGCCGATGAAGCCAGCCCCGTGGGGGCTGTTGCCGAGTAACCCGCCGCCTTAGCGGTGGGCAGATGGCGGACAAAGGAATCGGCCTCGTGGAGGTCGCGCTTAAAGCAGCTATGCGATGGGTGCGACCTCCACGAGGCCGTATTTAGGTTAGGACTGTCCCACCCAAAGCCGCGCTTCGTGAACAGGGGAAATCTGCTACCATCATACATCTTGATGCTGCTGATCGGCAGCGCACCCCTATGGGGTCGATGGGTGGAGGGCATCGCCCATCCACGGCTTAATCATCCGCAGCGAGATACCGGAAGAATTCCCATCCCACTATCCCACATCCATCTTCACTCAACACTCAACTTTCAACATTCCACCGATTATTTTTTGTAACTTTGCAGATTATTACGAAGTAACAGAATGGCTGCCGACAAAAGCATCATAATAAAGGGAGCGAGGGTAAACAATCTTAAAAACATTGATGTAGAAATACCCCGCAATAAGTTCATAGTGATAACCGGACTTTCAGGCTCGGGAAAGTCATCTTTGGCGTTCGACACTCTCTATGCCGAAGGGCAACGGCGGTATGTGGAAAGCCTGTCGTCCTACGCCCGGCAATTCTTGGGCAAGATGCAGAAACCGGAATGCGACTACATCAAAGGCCTGCCGCCGGCAATAGCCATAGAGCAGAAAGTGAGCACACGCAACCCGCGAAGCACAGTAGGTACTTCGACCGAAATCTACGACTACCTGCGGCTGCTTTTCGCCCGCATAGGCAAGACGTATTCCCCTGTTTCCGGTAAATTGGTGAAAAAACACACAGTGGAGGACGTAATCTCCACAATGGCATCGTATCCGGAAGGGACACGAATGGCGATACTCTCGGGAATCAACATCCCCGAAGGGCGCGACACGAAAGCACAGCTCGACATCTACCGCCACGAGGGATTCTCGCGCATCGAAAGCGACGGCAAATTTCTGCAAATCGACGAGCTCATCAGCAAAGAAAACTGCACGCTTCCCGACAACTGCCACCTGCTCATCGACCGCATAGCGTTCAGCAACGAGCAGGACACCATAAGCCGAATCACAGATTCTATTGAAACGGCTTTCTACGAAGGCGACGGACAATGCACGGTGAAAGTATGGATTGACGGCACTGTGCGCCAGCACGACTTCTCGAAACGATTCGAGGAAGACGGAATAACATTCACCGAGCCGACCGAACAGATGTTCAACTTCAACAATCCCTACGGAGCATGCCCGAAATGCGAGGGATTCGGCAAGATATTAGGAATAGACGAGGATTTGGTGATACCCAATAAAGCTCTGTCGATTTATGACGATGCCGTGGTGTGCTGGCGAGGAGAGAAAATGAGCGAATGGAAAAACGCGTTCATACACGCAGCTGCTCCTCTCGGTTTTCCTATACACCGCCCATACTATCAACTGACCGAATCCGAGAAACGCCTGCTATGGCACGGCAACCAAAGCGTTTACGGCATCGACAGCTTCTTCAAGATGGTAGAAGAGAATCTGTATAAGATACAGTACCGTGTGATGCTCGCGCGCTACCGCGGGAAGACCAACTGCCCGGAATGCAACGGCAGCCGGTTGCGCAAAGACGCACTTTATGTAAAAATCGGCGGATTGAACATAGGAGAAATCGTACGGATGCCAGTGTCGGAATTACGGGAATGGTTCAGAAACCTGCAATTGTCAGAGACTGACACAATCATAGCAAAACGATTGCTGACCGAAATACGCAACCGTTTGGATTTTCTTTGCGACGTCGGGCTGGAATACCTGACACTCGACAGGTTGTCTTCATCGCTGTCGGGCGGCGAAAGCCAGCGCATCAACCTTGCAACATCGTTGGGAAGCAGCCTTGTAGGCTCAATCTACATTCTCGATGAACCGAGCATCGGCCTGCACTCGCGCGACACCGAGAAGCTGATACGCATACTCCGCAAATTACAACAAATCGGCAATACGGTTGTAGTCGTTGAACACGACGAGGAGATAATCCGCGCCGCCGACTACATCATCGACATCGGTCCGGAAGCCGGACGATTGGGCGGTAAAGTAATCTATCAAGGCGATGTTGCCAACCTGAAAAGAGCCACCGACAGCTATACCGTGAAATACCTCACAGGTGAAATGAAGATACCTGTGCCCCACCCACGCCATAAATGGCGCAACTACATAGAAGTGAAAGGCGCGGCGCAGAACAACCTGAAAGGTATCGACGTAAAATTTCCGTTAGGCATAATGACAGTGGTAACCGGTGTCAGCGGTTCAGGGAAATCGACATTGGTGCGCGATATCCTTTACAAAGCCCTTTTGCGCCATCTCGGAGAAGCGGGCGAGCAGCCCGGAGCCTACGCCGGACTCACAGGTGACCTCAGCCTCATAGGTGCTGTGGAATTCATTGACCAAAACCCGATAGGCAAATCGACAAGAAGCAACGCAGCAACATATCTGAAAGCGTTCGACGAGATACGCCGGCTGTATGCCGACCAACAAGCGGCAAAACAAATGGGATTCAATGCCGGATATTTCTCGTTCAACTCAGAAGGCGGACGCTGCGAAGAGTGCAAAGGAGAAGGCACGATAACCATAGAGATGCAATTCATGGCAGATATCACCCTGCCATGCGAAAGCTGCCACGGCAAGCGCTATAAACAAGAAGTGCTCGACATCGAATATCGTGGCAAAAACATTAACGATGTGCTAAATATGACCATCAATCAGGCCATCGAATTTTTCAGCGAAACAAAAGGCTCTACAGAAACTAAGATTGTGAAACGTCTGAAACCGTTACAGGATGTGGGACTCGGATATATCAAGCTCGGACAATCATCGTCAACGTTATCAGGCGGAGAAAACCAGCGCATAAAACTCGCTTATTTTCTAAGTCAGGAAAAACAAGTGCCAACGCTTTTCATCTTCGACGAGCCTACAACAGGTCTGCATTTCCACGACATCAACACCCTGCTCGCATCGTTCTGGCGGCTTATTACCAAAGGGCATACATTAGTCATCATAGAACATAATATGGATGTGATAAAAAGCGCCGACTACGTAATCGATATGGGACCGGAAGGAGGAAAAGAAGGAGGAAACGTCGTATGCGGCGGCACTCCGGAAGAAATAGCCGCCTGTCCGCAAAGCTATACGGGCAAATTCCTCAAAGAAAAACTTGAACAATAATAACGATCAATAAAAGATATGAACAAACTATCATTCATAGGAATAATACCGGCACGCTACGCTTCATCACGCTTTCCCGGAAAACCGTTAGCCATGATAGGCGACAAGCCGATGATTCAACGCGTATATGAACAGGCAAAGAAAGTGCTTGCAGATGTATATGTCGCAACCGATTACAGCCGCATATATGATGCAGTCAAGTCTTTTGGCGGGAAAGCCGTAATGACAAGCGACAAGCACCGCAGCGGAACAGACCGATGCTACGAGGCATACTGCAATGTAAGCTCAAAAGCCGATGTCGTCATCAACATACAAGGCGACGAGCCGTTCATCCACGAGGAACAGATATGCGAGATAATGGAATGCTTCGACGACCCCGCGACACAAATTGCCACATTGGCACGAAAATTCGATCCGTCGCAAGGATTCGACGCTCTCAACGACTGCACAAAGCCCAAAGTGGTAATCGACAACAACCGCAATGCCTTGTATTTCTCACGGTCGGTGATTCCATTCGTAAGAAACGCGGAAAAAAAGGATTGGCCATCAGAAACGACATTTTATATGCACGTCGGTATGTATGCATACAAAGCATCTGTTCTTGCCGAAATAACAAAACTGCCACAATCATCATTGGAAATAGCAGAATCTCTCGAACAGTTGCGCTGGCTGCAAAACGGCTACACTATAAAAACCGGATTGACCGATAAGCCCACAATAGGTATCGACACACCAGACGATCTTGAAAAGGCAGTCAAATATTTGTCAACAAAACAATAAATTATGTCCATTGACAATAAGAAACAGCCGACAATACAAAAAATAACCGGCATTGACATCTTAAAGCCGGAACAAATATTTTTAGACAACGGTATTCCTGTCAATGTCATACGTATGGGTGACACTGCTGTCACCAGACTCGACCTGATATTTGAAGGAGGAAGATGCGATGAGCCGAGACCAATGATAAGCGATTTCGTTTCAGCATTGATGCGTGAAGGAACATTCTCAAAATCAGCAGAAGAAATAGCCGACAGCCTTGACTACTACGGTTCATGGATGGGGAGCGAGACTTCATCGCATAACACTACTTTATCTGTTTATTCCCTGAATAAACATTTCAATAAAATAATTCCCGTATTTACAGACATTGCAACAGCTCCGGCATTCCCGGAAAACAAACTTGAGAACCTGAAAGATGTAGCCATTACGCGATTAAACAACAATCGTCAAAAAGTAACATATCTTGCTTCTTCTGAATTTCAAAAACGATACTACGGAGAGAATCACAACCTTGGCAAACATCCTGAGGAAACAACAATCCGCAATATCAACCGCAATGATCTTCTTAATTTCCATAAAAAAAGAATCCATCCAGCGAATGCTAAAATAGTCATTTCAGGAATGGTTGACAAAGATATTCTCAATGTCATAAACCACAATCTTGGACAAATACCATCCACAACCAGACATTCACAAAGCGCATCCGACAAACCGGCAATAGAATTTCATCCAGATAAAATATTCGTGGAGAAAAAAGACGCTGTACAGAGCGCAATTAAAATAGGAATACCGACAATCTTGCGTACGCATCCCGACTATATTCCATTACGCATACTCATCACGGCGTTAGGCGGATATTTCGGCAGCCGCCTTATGCAAAACATACGAGAAGATAAAGGCTACACATACAGCATTTCAGCACTGCTGATAGGTATGCGCAATAATTCCTGCATAACTATATCAAGCCAATGCGCTACCGCTTACACTCAAAAAGTAATCGAAGAGATTATAAAGGAAATACATAAGCTGCAAACAGAGCCAATCAGCACTGACGAGCTCGAAAGAGTAAAAGCGTATATGCGCGGCGACCTTGCAAAGACAACCGACACACCATTCACATTATCTGATTATTATTGCGCAGCAATAACCAACAACATACCTGAAGATTATTTCATCAAGCAAAGTATGGCTATCGACAACATAACACCAGCAACGTTGCAAGATATGGCAATAAAATATCTTGCCACCAACCAAATGCTGACCATTGTTGCAGGTTTATTAAAATAACTTATTTGCAAGTTTTTTAGGAGAATATAGCCAGAAATTATTCTACAGTATTAATAAAATTGTCTATCTTTGCACTCGGAAATTAAGTAAAACATAAACAATATAATAGACATGACAAAAAAGAGCCCATTACAAATTGCGCGTGCGGCATACAAACCAAAATTGCCATCCGCACTATGTGGCGCTGTTAAAGTAATCGAAGGCGAACCTACACAATCTGTAGCCAATCAAGATGAAATCAAAGCATTGTTTCCCAACACTTACGGACTCCCGGTTTTGAAATTTGATGTGGATTCATCATCAAAAAACAAAGCTAAAGAGCCATTCAACGTAGGCGTGATTCTGTCTGGCGGACAGGCACCTGGCGGACATAATGTAATCAGTGGTCTTTTCGACGGTATAAAGTCAATCAATAAAGATTGCCGCCTTTACGGTTTCCTTCTTGGTCCGGGCGGATTGGTTGACCATAAATATATGGAGCTTACCTCCACTATAATTGACGACTATCGCAACACAGGCGGTTTCGACATCATCGGTTCCGGCCGTACTAAATTGGAAAAGCAGGAACAATTTGACAAAGGACTTGAAATAATTAAACAGCTTGGAATCAAAGCTCTTGTAATCATTGGTGGTGACGACTCCAACACAAATGCCGCTGTTCTTGCTGAATATTATAAAAAAATAGGTGCCGGCGTACAAGTAATCGGCTGTCCTAAAACCATCGACGGCGACTTGAAGAATGATGTCATTGAAGTCTCTTTCGGCTTCGACACCGCTTGCAAAGTTTATTCAGAAGTAATCGGCAACATCCAACGCGATTGCAATTCTGCAAAGAAATACTGGCACTTCATCAAATTGATGGGACGCTCAGCATCCCATATAGCTTTGGAATGCGCATTGCAAGTACAACCAAATGTATGCATCGTTTCTGAAGAAGTAGAAGCCAAAAATATGACATTGGATGATGTAGTAAACTACATCGCCGACATCGTGGCAGCACGTGCAGCGGATGGCAACAATTTTGGGACAGTATTGATTCCGGAAGGTCTTATTGAATTCATCCCTGCGATGAAGGCTCTTATTGCCGAGCTTAACGACTTGCTTGCAAAGAACGGCGAAGAGTTTGCCGCAATAGCGAAAGATGCACAACGTCAATATATAATCGACCATCTTTCTACTGTAAACGCAAAAATTTACGCAAGTCTTCCAGAAGGCGTGGCTCGCCAGCTCTCACTCGACCGCGACCCTCATGGCAATGTTCAGGTATCGCTTATCGAGACCGAGAAATTGCTTAGCGAAATGGTTGGTAAACGTCTCGAAGAAATGCGTGCGGAAGGCAAATATGACGGTAAGTTCTCAGCGCTCCATCACTTCTTCGGCTACGAAGGTCGTTGTGCCGACCCGACAAACTTTGATGCCGATTACTGCTATGCGCTCGGTTTCAATGCCGCACAACTTATCAAGGTTGGCGTAACCGGTTATATGTCATCGATACGCAACCTTACGAAGCCATCTGTACAATGGATTGCAGGCGGAATTCCTATCACAATGATGATGAATATGGAACG
>JADIMC010000008.1 GCA_017694955.1 Candidatus Limisoma faecipullorum | reverse complement strand
TTTTTCACGCTGTCAGCATCCGCGTCGCGGTATCTCTCGATTTGCTTGTATATGCTGATTTTGCTTTTGGCGTAGGCGTTCTCTTCTTTCAGATATTCCTGCACTTCGGGGTTGTCATATATTCCGCCTGAAATTTCTGCCGAGCCGAGCTGCCAGGTGCTCGACGAGAGTGTCAGTGTTTCGCCCGGCATGGCGAACAGTTGTTCTCCGCTGTGGCAGTTATGGAGCATCTCGCCGTTTCGGTAAATCCTTACTATCATTTCACACGGATTGTCCACATCCATGGCTATCACCGCCTTGTCGGCCTCCGTGACCGGCACGGTGTCGGTGTGCAGCGTATGGAATTTGATGAGCTGGTAGTGGTCGCAAACCACAGTATCTCCGGGCAACAGTCCGTCAATATTGCATGTCAGCTTGAAATTTCCTGCGGTTGCCGTAAGGCAGCATATTGCGGACAATGCCGCCGTTATCGCTTTATTCATAATAGAAGGATTTTTGTAAAGTTACAAAAAATAATTGTCTTGCAATGATTGTTGCAAACTTATGCGAGTTAGTGATAAGAATTGGTAAGGATTTCAACCCCGTGGGGCTGTTGATGCGTAACCCACCGCCTTGGCGGTGGGTAAATGGCATACAAAAAACACCAGCCTCGTGAAGGTCGAACTAGGAGCAACTGTGCTGCAAGCTCGACCTCCACGAGGCTCTTTTATTGCTGAGATAAGCCCGCTTCCCTTAAACAGGTTAAATTCTTATACGCAAATGCCGCATAGTTAGTTCTCGTATTTTTAGCGGGCACCAATAAAATTTTTACGAACTTCCTATTTCTTTCCTCTTTTCAGGCGGAGCACCTGCGCGCTGCGGGCGGGGATGTAGAGCTTCAGCCAGCCGAGCCCGTGTGGCGTGTAGAGCGGGTCGGGCTGGGTAAGGTGGCTCGTGCCCGGGTCGATGTTGCCGTAACCGCCGTATTCAGGCTGGTCGGAGTCCATCACGTGCACGTATTCGCCTTGCGGGGCGAGGATTCCGTAGCCGGTGAACGACTGCGACGGATTGAAGTTGAACACGAAAACGAGGTCGCCGCGCTTGAACGCCAGCACTTGGTCGTCGTCCTTGTCCCACAGTTTCTCCACCGGGGTGGCTTGGAAATTGCGCACGTTGCTTACAAGATGAATCATGTCGTGGTCGAAACGCCCGAGGAACTTGTACTTCAATTCCTCGCGGTCAACCAAATCCCACTGGCGGCGCGCGTATTTATACGACCAGCCGTTGCCTTCGCGTGGGAAGTCAATCCATTCCGGATGTCCGAACTCGTTGCCCATGAAGTTGAGGTAGCCTCCGTTGATGGTGGCGAGCGTCACCAAGCGTATCATCTTGTGCAACGCCATTCCGCGCTCCACTGTGAAGTTGTGGTCTCCTACCATCATGTGCCAATACATGTCGGCATCTATAAGTCTGAAAATTATTGTCTTGTCGCCCACGAGAGCCTGGTCGTGGCTTTCGGCGTAGTTGATTGTCTTTTCGTCGGCGCGGCGGTTGGTCAGTTCCCAGAATATCGCCGTGGGTTTCCAGTCCTCGTCTTTCTTTTCCTTGATGGTCTTTATCCAGAAATCGGGTATGCCCATCGCCATACGGTAGTCGAAGCCGATGCCGCCGTCGCTGAACTTGTTGGCCAGACCCGGCATTCCGCTCATCTCCTCCGCTATTGTTATTGCGTGCGGGTTGACTTTGTGTATCAGCTTGTTGGCAAGCGTCAGATAGGTGATGGCGTTGGTGTCCTGTCCGCCGTTGTAGTAGTCGTCGTAGGAGGAGAACGCCTGTCCCAATCCGTGGTTGTAGTAGAGCATCGAGGTCACGCCGTCGAAACGGAAGCCGTCGAATTTGAATTCCTCAAGCCAGTATTTGCAGTTCGACAGCAGGAAATGCAGCACTTGGTTCTTGCCGTAGTCGAAGCAGAGCGAGTCCCATGCCGGGTGCTCGCGGCGCGAGTCGCCGTAGAAGTATTGGTTGTAGCTTCCGTCGAAGCGTCCCAGTCCTTCCACTTCGTTTTTCACTGCGTGCGAGTGCACTATGTCCATAATCACGGCAATGCCCTTCTGGTGAGCCTCGTCGATGAGGCGTTTCAGTTCCTCCGGTGTGCCGAAGCGGCTCGAAGGAGCGTAGAAGCTCGAAACGTGGTAGCCGAACGAGCCGTAATAAGGATGCTCCTGTATTGCCATTATCTGTATGGCGTTGTAGCCGTCGTCGGCCACGCGCGGCAGTATGTTCTTGCGGAATTCCTCGTAGGTGCCTACGCCCTCTTTCTCCTGCGCCATGCCTATGTGGCATTCGTAGATGAGCAGCGGGCTGGTCTGCGGCTTGAAGCTCTCTACCTTGAATTTATATTTGCGTGGCGGAAACCATACCTGCGCCGAGAAAATCAGTGTCTTTTCGTCCTGCACGGTGCGAGTGGAGTAGGCCGGTATGCGCTCTCCGCAGCCCCCTTCCCAATGCATCATCAGCTTGTAGAGGTCGCCGTGCTTCATCGCTCCTTTCGGCAGGGTGATTTCCCACGTTCCGTTGCCGATGCTCGTCAGCTTGTAGCTGTCGGATTCCTTCCAGTCGTTGAACGTGCCTATCAAGTAGATTGCAGTGGCATTCGGCGCCCATTCGCGGAACACCCATCCGGTCTTTGTCTTATGCAAACCGAAATATTGGTGTGCGTTGGCAAAGTCAACGAGACTGCCTCCCTTGCCCACGAGCTCGGTTTCCTTGCGTACCGCGTCTTCGTGACGGCCCTTTATCGCTTCCGAATACGGTTCGAGCCATGGGTCGTGCCGTATGATTCCTAAAGTTTTTTCCATTGGTATAATGGTGTTGTTGGTTTATAATATATTCGCAAATATACGAAAGATATTGAAACTACGAAAAATCTTGCCTTTTTGCTTGTTGAAAATAATGCAAACTGCGTTATTGCATAACAAATTCAGGCAAGCTTGATTGTTTTACGCCCAACTTGCTTTCCTTTTTCAGTAAACATAGTATCTTTGCGAAAAAGATTGTTATGAAGAAGTTTACTTGTGTTGACGATATAGGAAACCTTGAGGCCGCCGTAAAGGAGGCTTTGGAAGTGAAGAAAGACCGTTTTGCCTATAAGCGGCTTGGCGAGAACCGCACGTTGCTGATGATATTTTTCAATTCGTCCTTGCGTACCCGTCTGAGCACGCAGAAAGCGGCGATGAATCTCGGTATGAACGTGATTGTGCTCGATGTGAACCAAGGCGCATGGAAACTCGAGACGGAGCGTGGCGTTGTAATGGACGGCGACAAACCTGAGCATCTGCTGGAGGCCATTCCTGTGATGGGCTGCTACTGCGATGTGATAGGCGTGCGCTCGTTTGCGCGTTTCGAAAGCAAGCAGGATGATTATTCGGAGAAGATATTGGAGCAGTTCATCCGCTATTCAGGACGTCCGGTATTCAGTATGGAAGCAGCCACGCGCCATCCGCTGCAGAGCTTTGCCGATTTGATAACAATCGAGGAGTACAAGACGAAGAAGCGTCCGAAGGTGGTCCTGACATGGGCCCCGCATCCGAAAGCTTTGCCTCAGGCTGTCCCTAACTCGTTTGCGGAGTGGATGCGTGCGGCAGGCTATGATTTCGTAATCACCCATCCCTATGGTTATGAGCTTTCGGAGGAATTCACTGCCGGGGTGCCTGTAGTGTATGATCAGGATGAGGCACTTGCCGGGGCGGATTTCGTCTATGCTAAGAATTGGTCGGCTTTTGCCGGTCCGAATTATGGCAAGGTGCTCAGCACTGACCGCTCGTGGACAATCACCACGGAGAAAATGGCGCTGACCGACAACGCTTATTTCATGCACTGCCTGCCGGTCAGAAGGAATATGATTGTGAGCGACGAAGTAATTGAAAGCGACCGCTCGATAGTGATTCCGGAAGCTGCCAACCGGGAGATTTCGGCAATGGTGGTATTGAAAAGAATGCTTGAGACACTATAAGACATGATGTTATGAGACGATTGATATTGTTATTGATGCTTGTCCCTTTATTGGCGTTTGCCGATGGCGGTACGCGCTATTGGAACGAAGGCGCTCTCACGTGGGACGATTTCACGGGCAATCCGGTCATGAAAACCACGCCGACCTATTTTAAGGGTCGTCTGGTAGTGAAGTCGGAGATAACGCAGGAAGAGAAGTCGCGGTTTAATATGGAGACTTCGGTTTCCACCTATGCCTTTGCCGAGATGGACAAGAACCAGTCGTATGCCGACACGGCATACCGCAGCAGCCAGATGCTGCGGTATCATCAGTTGCAGTTCGACTTGCTGGAATTGATGCGCCGCCGTCTGCAAGCTGACCTCAATACCGGGATGACCGGCATAGAGGCAGACAAGCGGGTATCGTACTATCAGAATCTTTATGATGAATATGTCGCCGACATAGCGGCGCGTACGGTGAACGGCAGCAACGACAACCGTTTGCAGGAAGAGGAATATTTCGTGCGTAAGCAGCTCGATGCCTTCTTGCTGCCGGCAGTCCCGGAGGTGAAGCCCGGAAAGTTCAGCTATGGATGGTATATCGGTACGGGAGCGTTGATTCCAACCGGCGACATTGCCGACGCGTTCGGTTATGCCTGGCTGTTCAACATCGGTTTGACGGCCGGCTACGACCGTCTGTTTCTGAAAGCCGACATTTCCTATGGGCAGCCGCGCCTTGATGATGTTCGCAAAGAGCTGTTCGGACGTGAGAATGAATGGGCTGTCAACCGCTATGCAAATCAGCTTTCCGGCGTGATCGCATTGGGATACCGTGTGCTCGACACCAAGCATTTCGCCATTACGGTCAACGTTGGTGGCGGCTGGACCAATTATGCGTGGGATGTCGCTGATTTTGTGTTGAACACCGATAATCCTGATAATAATCCTGAGATAGAATATGTGCGCAATTCGGAAATACGCCGTAACACGATACATAACTTCAACTATATGGCAGGGCTTGACTTTGACTGGAATTTCCACACTGCCGTTTCCGACAAGCCATTTTTCCTGAGCGGCCGTCGGGAGCAATACACTTCGTCGCTCCGGTTGTCGCCGTATTTTATGCATCAGAAATATTCGAAGCTGTCGCCGCAGAGGAGCGGGTATCAGATAGGCATAATGCTGTCGTACAGCGGACTTGCCCGTGCGTTGGGCTTCAAATGATTTAGGTTATGGCGTTGATAATTCCTGAAAAATACCGGTTGAAACTTTTACCGGAAACTACAGAGATTGCTATCAAGCTGATTAAGGACGCTTTCCAGCAGCGGTTGGCTAAGGCGTTGAATTTAAGGCGTGTCACGGCTCCGCTTTTCGTGCTCTCAGGCACTGGCTTGAACGATGACCTCAACGGGGTTGAAAAGGCTGTGAGCTTTCCTGTGAAGTCGTTGGGAGGAAAGAAAGCGGAAGTGGTGCATTCGCTTGCCAAGTGGAAGAGATCGAAACTCGCGGCTTACGGTGTCGTGCCCGGATTCGGCATATATACGGATATGAACGCAATCCGTGCCGATGAGGAGCTTGACAATCTGCATTCCATTTATGTGGATCAATGGGACTGGGAGCAGGCGATACGCGAGAGCGACCGCAGCCTTGACTATCTTGTGGCTGTCGTGCGCAAGATTTATGCCGCGCTGAAAGAAACGGAGCAGATGGTGTATGAGCGGTTCCCGCATATCACTCCTGTGCTTCCTGATGACATTGCGGTGGTGCATTCTGAAGAATTGCTGCAA
>JADIMC010000105.1 GCA_017694955.1 Candidatus Limisoma faecipullorum | reverse complement strand
AAGGTTATGGGGGTAGCCACCAAGGAACTTGCCGGCAAGGCGGAAGGAAAGGCCATTTCTGCAAAAGTACGTGAATTGCTTGCATAGTGAAATATTAAACAACAAGAACAGATGCTTACATTAGCTGCAATAAAAGAAAATCCGCAAGAGATAATAAGCCGTCTGAAAGTTAAACATTTCGATGGTGAAGCTCTTGTTAAAGAAATACTTGAGCTTGACAAAACGCGCCGTGCCGCACAGACTCAATTCGACCGCAACGGCGCAGAACTGAAAAAATATGCCGCACAAATCGGCTCCCTGATGAAGGAAGGCAAGAAGGACGAGGCGGAAAAAGTGAAAGCTACGGTTGCGGAGCTGAAAGACGCCAATAAAAAAATCGAGGAAGAACTCGATGCCGCCGCCGCTAAAATAACGGAAATCCTTCTCAACATACCTAACACTCCGTGCGCAATGGTGCCGGAAGGTAATGGCGCGGAGGACAACGTCGTAGAGAAAACCGGTGGAAAGATGCCCGACCTTCCGGAGGATGCTCTTCCACACTGGGAACTCGCAAAGAAATACAACCTTATCGATTTTGAGCTTGGCGTGAAGATTACAGGCGCAGGATTCCCGGTTTATTTCGGAAAGGGGGCAAAATTGCAGCGTGCGCTGATACAGTTCTTCCTTGATGAGGCCTCAAAAGCCGGTTATCTGGAGACGCAGCCGCCGTATGTGGTGAATGAAGCTTCCGGCATAGGTACAGGGCAGCTTCCTGACAAGGAAGGGCAGATGTACCACTGCAACCTTGACAATCTTTATCTGATTCCTACGGCAGAGGTGCCGGTGACAAACATTTATCGTGATGTGATTTTCGAGGAGAAGGACCTTCCGAAGAAAAATTGCGCTTATTCGGCTTGCTTCCGTCGCGAGGCAGGCTCTTACGGTAAGGATGTGCGCGGATTGAACCGTTTGCACCAGTTCGACAAGGTGGAAATTGTTCGTATCGAGAAGCCTGAAAATTCTTATGCCGCATTGGAAGAGATGAAAGCCCATGTGCAAGGCTTGCTTGAAAAGCTTGAATTGCCGTGGCATATATTGCGTTTGTGCGGTGGGGATATGAGTTTCACTTCTGCCATCACATTCGATTTCGAAGTGTTCTCTGCTGCTCAGAAACGTTGGCTTGAGGTAAGCTCAGTGTCAAATTTTGAAAGCTATCAGGCAAATCGTTTGCACTGTCGTTATCGTGACGCAAACAAGAAAATGACGCTTTGCCATACGCTTAACGGCTCGGCCTTGGCTTTGCCACGAATAATGGCGGCGTTGCTTGAGAACAACCAGACGCCTGAAGGTATCCGCATACCGGAAGCCCTCGTGCCATATACCGGTTTCTCGATTATCGACTGACAGATAGTAGGATTATTATAATGCGGGTGCGGCAGATTAAAAGCTGTCGCATCCGTATTTTCATATTAAAACGGCAATTTGTCATGCTGTATTTGCAGGGGTTGGCTCTAATGCGTAATTTTGTGACAAATAAACAGCATATATGTCAACAGAATTACGAGCAGGAAGCAAGAAAGAAACGGCATTGCCCAAGGTGAAGGACTTGAGAGTGGGTATCGTTGTCGCTGAGTGGAACAGCCACATAACAGAAGCGCTGCTGCAAGGTGCGTTGGATGTGTTCGAGCGTGAGGGCTATCCGAAGGGGAATATCATTGTACGCCATGTGCCAGGAAGCGTTGAGCTCACTTTCGGGGCTTCGTGCATGATTAATGATACGGATGTGGACGTCGTGATAGTGTTCGGATGCGTCATAAGGGGTGGCACACCGCATTTCGACTACGTTTGTCAAAGTGTGACACAGGGCATTACAGAGCTTAACACGATGGGGGATGTGCCGGTCATATTCGGAGTGCTTACTACAGATGACGAACAGCAGGCAATCGACCGTGCAGGTGGAAAATTGTGCAACAAGGGTGCTGAAGCGGCTGAGGCGGCAATAAAGATGGTCGCGTTTATCGACAGTCTCAACGATTAGCCCTTTATCATTCCGAGAAGCTCTTTTATTTCCGGGTTGGTGAGTGTGCGCAGCTCGTGCAGCTTTGTTGCCAGCCCTTTTGCCATTGTGCGCACAGAGCCGTCGTCGAACACCCGCTCCATATAGTTGAAAGTGTCTTCAAACAGACGGCTTATTTCGTCTTCTTCCAGTTGGCATACGCGCTTGCCCTCTTCTTCGACGGTCTTGAACAGTGACTTTTTTGCGTCGTGGAATGTGAGTCGCTTTTTGTGCAGCGAGCGGCACATCATATTTGCCATAAGCATTCCTATGGTCATTTGGAAATGCTTGAGTGTGAGCTCCCACGATTCTTTGGCTGGCAGAGCAGGATTACCGCTGTAATAATAATCGGATGTGAATGTAATATATCCGTTTGTCTCATCGTCGATGTCAAGACGGTATAGCATATCTTCTCCGTTGCATACGGCTATCCCTATCGCCATACCGGCTATCCCGTAGCATTTGTCTTCTTCGTCCTTGTATTTCATATATGCCCTTTTGGAAAATCGTGCAAATGTAGTGAAAGTCGAGAGCAATACAAAGAACTTGTTCAATTTGTATTGCCGAGACGCATCCGACATTATTTAAATGTAATGAAATCCTATTGTCTTACCGCCTCTTTAAGTTGTGACAGTGCTTTTTCGAGGACTTTGCGCGGACATGCCACGTTGAGGCGCATGTGGTATTCTCCTCCGGGGCCGAACATTTCGCCGTCGTTGAGCGCAAGATGGGCTTTAGATATGAAAAGGTCGTCTAATCGCAACCCTTTTAATCCTGTGGCAGAACAGTCGAGCCACATCAGGAACGACGCTTGTGGGCGCAGAGGTTTGATTTCCGGTATGTTGCTTCTAAGATAGTCTTCTACGAAAAGGATATTGCCTTCTAGGTATTTCAGCAGCTTGTCAAGCCATGCTTCTCCTTTTGTATATGCCGCTTCCGTGGCAAGGGTGACGAACATCGTGGGAGAGCTGAACTCGTTCACTTCCATCCATTTGAAGAACCCTTCGCGTATGGCGGGATTCTTTATCACGCACCACGAGCTTACCAGCCCCGGTATGTTGAATGTCTTCGACGGTGCGCCGAGCACGATGCTGTTCATGGCCGCCTCTTCCGACACGGTGGCGAATGGCGTGTACCGGTTGCCGAACAGCTCGATGTCGGCGTGGATCTCATCGCTGACAACAATCACGCCGTTTCCGGCGCATATGTGCGCCACTTTTTTCAAGATTTCTTTGCTCCAGATGATTCCTCCCGGGTTGTGCGGGTTGCAGAGTATCATCATTTTCGGTTTCTCTTCCTTTATCAGGGCTTCAAGGGAGGTCAAGTCCATCTCCAGCGAGCCGCCGGAATAGTGGAGCTGGTTGTTGACCGCAATTCTTCCGTTTCCTTCGATAACGTTTTTGAACGGATGATAAACGGGCTCCTGAATGAGAATCTTGTCGCCCGGCGACGTGAAATGGTTCACCACGTAGCCAATCCCGCGCACTATGCCTGGAATATAGCATAACTCATCGCGTTTTACGGTGAAATCATGCCGGCGGTTTAGCCAGCTTATGATAGAGTTCCAGTAGCAGTCGCGCGCAATGGGGTATCCATATACCTTGTGACCGATACGTTTTTCCAAGGCTTCATAAATGGCGGGGCATACTTCGAAATCCATATCTGCTATCCATAGGGGCAATAGATCGTCGCGCCCGAATGTCTCTCGCAATCCGTCATATTTCACGCAGTCGGTGTTTCTGCGGTCGATTATTTTGTCAAAATCCATATCCATATCCTATTTTCAGGCAAAATTACGCAAATACGGGGAATATGGGAATGACGCGGATGATGTTTAAAAACATAACGGCGGATTACCGGAAAGAATCCGCAATCCGCCGTTGGTATTATGAAAGATTTAGACCCGTCAGCTTGTCAGAAAAACACGCCGACACGGAATCCGATGTTGCTTTGATTGTCGATGTCAATGGAGAGCACTTGCGACTTGTTGGTGGCAAAATTGTAGAAACCTGCGACATGGAGTCCGAAATGTCTCTTTTTTGCAGGATAAATCCTGATGCCTATTTCCGGCGACACGTAGTAGCCCCAGCTTTTGTCTTGGGCATAATAAACATTGTAGTACGAGGTGTTGCGCGCGAACATTGCTCCCGTCTTGACTCCGAAATAAGGGATAAAACGTCCGTGGTTTACGAAGTTTACGGCGCCTGACAATCCGAATGGCAGTTGGAATGCCGAATTCTGACGGTCGGTTGTCAATGTTTCTGTGGGAGATAGCGGAATAGCCTGTCTGTCGAAATAATCGTGGTTGGTATGGAAATTCACGAACGCGCCGATGGAGAAATTCGGTGTCACGTCGAAAAATCCCTCAAAATTCATTCCCCAACCGCTGATTCCGTTTGTGAAGCCGGAATTGAGCGGTGCATTCATTTGCCAGTCAATTACCACGTGCATGTCGTCGGCATATTTTCTTGCCGAAGCCGGAACTGTCAAAACGGTTGCGGCGAGCAGCAGGACTATTGTTTTTCCGTATTTTTGAAATATAGTTCCCATATTTTGTTTCCTCCTATTTGTTTTTGCCGAGATAATCCGACTGCCTGAATGCCTGATCTATCCCGTCCAATATTAAGTTTATGTCATAGCGGTTGTTGCCGTAGCGGAAACCGTAAGCCTCGCCGAACCAGATTATCGGCAGCCTGTTTTTGTTTTCGTCGTCGTTTTTCTTCTGGAGATCTGCCATCTCTATCATCAGCGAGTGGGTGGCGTAGCTGTATGTGTAGGATACGGTGTATGGGTAATACCATCCACCCCACCATGGACCCCAGAAACTGTAGTCCCACCAGCCGGGATACCATCCTCCTCCGTCCACAATGACGCGGTTGTTTTCTGCGAGGTAGGACACTTGTATTCCTAATGAGGCCGTTTCCTTGTCACCGGTTCTTGTGTATCCTTTACCATTCATTTCTGACTCTATTTCCGATATTATCTTGTCTGAATTCTCGTCTTTCCAGAATGTGGCACGGTTGCCGTTGACTTCGAGGATGCTGTCGGGCAAGTAGTACGTGTCGAACGAGCCAAAATCGGAATCCGGCGCATAGTCGGTATATACAGCCAAATCGCCGTCAAGATTTTCCATATCGGGGTCTTTCTCGCACGATGCAAGTAAAACCAATGGAATCGTAAATAAAAACAATTTTTTCATACGTTGTAGAATTTAAAAATGATTGTAGATTATAAGCTCCGCCCTTTGAACACGGTACTCTTTTCCGATGGCAACAGAATGCCTGACAGCCTGAGATTGTTGGAATTGAAGCTGGGCATAATTTCGGCGGTAGCCTTGTTGCCGTTTTTGAAAATGCGGATATTCACAGTAGCCGATATTCCTACGCCAAGGACCGACATCGAGACCATAGTGTCGCCACTTTTCTTGTCGGTGCTTATCCGGTAATTGCTGATGGTGCCGTCAACTGTCACTCCGCCCATTCCGTTTGCTCCGCTTATCGACGCATTAAAGGCTGTCTGTATTGATGCCTTGCCCTTTTTTACGGTGATGAAATTTGTGCTCGATGTGACATTAATGGTATAGCCTGTCTTGAATGTCGCCCGGCTTGCCTCTAAAGTGAACATTGTGTCATTGACTGCTTTTACCGCTTCGTTGTACATAATGCTGTCTAATTGCTCTTGTATGGCTTTCTTCTCTTCCTTGCTCAATTCATCTGCTTGGGCAACCTGTATTTGCATAGCCATGCATATCAGCGTGGCAAGTGCTATGAATCTGAAATTTTTCATACTTTTCTTTTTTCTTGAATAAACATATGAAACGACAAAAAACTGCGTGGGAATCACGAACATTTATTCTTAAATACGGATGTTTAACAATCGGGTCATATAATTTGCATTAAAAACATTAATGTTTTTGACTTGTTGTAATGCTGGGTTTTGTTATGGTGGAAATCTGTCCGAATGTCATGACCGGAATATTTGTGCTGATTTGAAGCTGTATTCCGGTTTTTGCATAAAATGAATTGGCGAGGGATGAGGTTTATGTCTTTTACGGCATAATACAGCTTAAAAATTAGTAACTTTGCAAACGCATATGCACAAACTTTCATAAGGCAAACATAATGGAACACATTTCACAAAGAATTCAAGCTCTTTCACCGTCGGCAACGCTGGCGATGTCGCAGAAAAGCAATGAGTTGAAAGCTCAGGGTGTTGACGTAATCAATATGTCGGTAGGCGAGCCCGACTTCCACACTCCTGACCATATCAAGGAAGCCGCGAAAAAGGCGATCGACGACAACTTCACATTTTATACGCCTGTAGCCGGCTATATGTCGCTTCGTAAAGCTATTGCGGCAAAGATGAAGAACGAGAACGGTGTGGATTTCGCTCCGGAGCAGATTGTGGTTTCCGGAGGTGCGAAGCAGTCGTTGTGCAATGTGATTCTTTCGACGATAAATCCTGGAGACGAGGTTGTCATTCCTACTCCGGCGTGGGTTAGCTATGTGGAGATGGTCAAGCTTGCAGAAGGCGTTACTGTCACTGTCCCTGCCGGCGTTGACCAGAATTTCAAAATCACACCGGAACAACTGGAAGCGGCAATAACACCGAAGACAAGAATGGTGCTGTTTTGTTCGCCGTCAAATCCTACCGGTAGCGTATATTCACGCGACGAATTGAAGGCTTTTGTCGATGTGCTGGAGAAGTATCCGCAGGTGCTCATACTTTCTGACGAGATTTATGAGCATATCAACTTTACTGGTTCTTTTACGTCGATTGCGGAGTTTGAAAGTGTACGCGATCGTACTATAATTGTCAATGGGGTGTCGAAGGCATATGCCATGACGGGCTGGCGTATAGGCTTCATTGCGGCTCCTTTGTGGGTCGCCAAGGCCACGACGAAGCTGCAAGGGCAATATACATCGAATCCGTCGTCAATTGCCCAGAAGGCGGCAGAAGCAGCTTATACGGGGCCTCAAGAGTGCGTCGAGGATATGCGCAAGGCATTTGAGCGCCGTCGCGACCTTGTAACTTCGTTGCTTAAGGAAATTCCAGGTTTGAAAATCAATCATCCTGAAGGGGCTTTCTATATATTTCCTGAAGTATCGGCTTATTTTGGCAAGCGGTATGGGGAACGGGTGATTAAGGATGCTAACGATGTCGCCATGTATCTTCTTGAAGAAGCGCACGTTGCGACTGTGAACGGTGATGCGTTCTGTGCTCCGGGCTACATACGCCTCAGCTATGCAACGAGCGACGACAACATCCGTGAGGCGTGCCGTCGCATAGCTGAAGCTCTTGCGAAGCTGAAATAATGGCACAGTCGGTGTATCTGGCTTCAAAGCCGCATTACGAGATACTTGACGGGCTGCGTGGGGTGGCTGCGTTGATGGTCATTGTGTTCCATCTTTTCGAGGCGCATGCGGGAGGAAATCATCTTGTTCAAATAATCAATCACGGTTATCTTGCTGTGGATTTTTTCTTTATGCTTTCCGGCTTTGTGATAGGTTATGCCTATGATGACCGCTGGGACAGGATGAGCATCGGCGCATTTTTCAAACGCCGTCTGATACGCTTGCATCCGATGGTCATTATGGGCAGTCTTGTCGGCGGTGCGTTGTTTTATTTTCAAGCTGCGCCATGCTTCCCTCAAATAGCCGATACTCCTGTTGTCGAACTGATTGCCATAATGCTTCTTGGCTGTACATTGCTTCCGTTACCTCTCAAATGGGATGTGAGGGGCTGGACAGAGATGCATCCATTAAACGGGCCGGCATGGTCGCTTTACTATGAATATATCGCCAACATCCTTTATGCTCTTGTAGTGCGGCGTTTCAGCAAGATGCTGCTGTGGATTTTCGTTGTGCTTGCCGCGTGTGCCACGACATATCATTTGCTGACAGCTCCAATGGGCGATATGGTCGGTGGATGGGCTTTGAATCTGGAGCAGCAGAAAAACGGCTTTATACGTTTGCTTTATCCGTTTTTCGGAGGTTTGCTTCTGTATCGTATGGGATGGATTATGCCGCGTATGAGGCATGCGTTCCTTTATAGCAGTCTTTTGATTGTGGTTGTCCTTTCTCTGCCGCGTTTTGGTGGGGAGGAGCACTTTTGGGTTAACGGCTTATATGAAGCTTTCTGTATTATTTTTATATTTCCGTTGATTGTCTCAATCGGTGCGGGAGGACGGCTTACAGGCAGATATTCTTCACGTGTGTGCAAGTTTCTTGGCGACATTTCTTACCCTATTTACATAACGCATTATCCTATCGTGTATGTATATACGGCATGGGTATCGCGCAACAACGCCTCTATGGCAGACGGCGCACCGTATATGGTGCTTGTGTTCGCTGCAGCTGTAGCTCTTGCCTATGCTTGCCTGAGACTCTACGATTTGCCTTTGCGCAATTGGCTGACTGCACGTTTCCTTAAGCGGAAAGCAGCTTAGTCTATTGTAATAGTATCAGATGCAATTGTTGTATCTTCGTTAGTGATGGTGAGTATGTATTCGCCTTTGGGAAGATTGCGCAATTTTATTTCGGCACTGCCTCCATTGGCGCAGCTCATAATGAAGTTTGCCGGTTTATTGCTGGTGTGTGTCGTGATTAAAGCTGCAGCTAATCAGAAAGCTATGGCCATAATTGCAGCATACCCTACTTGTCTGTTTATATTTTCCATCGCTGTTGATGAATACAGCCTTATAGATCCCGGAAAGGCATTATAATACTGAAAGATAATAGTCTTACATAATAAAAAAGCGTGGGATCTAACCTGCTTGCCTATCCCACCCTTTAGGCTCTCGCATTGCCTTCGACAGAGGATAAGTAACACAGCCTGCCCACGCCGATATAAGCAATAAACCCGATAGGGTATGATTTGCCATATCCAGCGCAAACGGTCGTTACCTCTTATCTTCTCTGTCGGTCAAATTTGCGAGATTCAAAGGATAGAAGATAAACGCACGGAACGTTTCTTTAATATGTAACCCAACCCGCCCTCTTTTGGGCGGACTGTGCAGCACAAAAATATTGAATTATATTAAAATCAGCAAATTATTGGCATATTTTGAGCCTATACGGTATGAAACAGCAGAGCCGCCGCGCGTTGCATATGACGCGCGGCGGCTCTGTGATGATTGCATATTCTTTAGAAGAATTTGGTTTCTTTTCCTATGATGGATGAAAGTATGTAGTTTGCTGCTCTTGATGTGCCGATGCGGAAATAATTGTTATTGAGCCATTGCTCTCCGAGTATTTCTTTTACGAGGGTGTAATATTTTACGGCGTCTTCTGTCGATGATACTCCGCCCGATACCTTGAATCCTATCATGGTGCCGGTTTTTTCGTGATATTCTTTAATGCATTGGCACATTACATATGCAGCTTCCAACGTCGCTCCCGGATACACCTTTCCGGTAGATGTCTTGATAAAATCCGCACCTGAATACATTGCGAGTATCGATGCTTTCTTGATGTCGGCAGCAGTTTTCAATGCTCCGGTCTCCAATATCACTTTCAGGCGTGCTCCGCGTGCAGCGTGCTTTATCTCTGAAATCTCGTCGGCAAGTTCTTCATAATTCTCTGTATAGAATAAGCCGAGATTGAGCACGATGTCAATTTCGTTGGCGCCGTCGGCAACAGCAAGTGCAGTCTCGGCTGTCTTCACCTCAACAAAAGTCTGCGAGGACGGAAAACTCCCGGCAACTACGGCAACATCCACTCCGCTCACTTCCAACGCGCCGCTTACGGTCATTGCGAAATTAGGATATGTGCATATTGCAGCCACATTGGGCAATTCCGGATATTCTTCTTCGAATTTATTCACTTTTTCTACCATTGTCGCTATCGACTGTTCGGTGTCGGTGGTGTTTAGCGATGTCAAGTCAATGGCGTTGAAGCATTTTTTATAGACTTCAATGTTGTTGTTCTCTTCGAAATGCTTGTCGAGAATCGCTTTTACATCGTTGGCAACGGTGGCGTCGTTTTCTGTTACACGGCTGTCGGTCAGCACTTTTTTGTAACGGTCTTCTGTAGCTCCTTCCATAATTTTCTGTTTTTATATGTTTTTATTTCAATTTCTCATTATTGTGGTGGCGGTCGTGGTCACGGCGGGTCTTTTTCTCGATAGTGGCTTTGAAAGCCTCGGTCATGTCGATCCCTGTTTGATTGGCGATGCACAATAGCACCCACAGCACATCGGCAAGTTCTCCGGCAAGTGCGTCGGGATTCTCGCCTTCTTTGAACGACTGGTCGCCATAGCGCCGCGACATAATGCGTGCCACCTCGCCCACTTCCTCCGTGAGTACGGCCATATTGGTCAATTCGCTGAAATAGCGCACGCCGTAAGTGCGTATCCATTTGTCAACCGATTCCTGCGCTTCTTTTATTGTCATTTCCGTTATTCTTTAAGTTTGGAGTCGATGATGATTGTGACCGGTCCGTCGTTGATGAGCGCCACTTGCATATCCGCACCGAATACGCCTTCTCCGCATGGCTTGCCGGTTGCAGCGTTAAGGTGGTCGATGAACATCCGGTAAAGCGGGATGGCATGCTCGGGACGTGCCGCGCGTATGTAGGACGGACGGTTGCCCTTCTTTGTTGAGGCGTGGAGAGTGAATTGGCTTACGACTAATATTTCACCGTCGCAATCGAGGATTGAGCGGTTCATCACACCGTTTTCGTCATCGAAGATGCGCAGGTTCACTACTTTTTTAATTAACCATTCGGCATCTTCGGCTGTGTCGTCGTGTTCCACTCCTACGAGAATCATTAATCCTTTGCCGATGGATGATTTCAGCTCACCGCCAATCGATACGGAAGCTTCGGTCACTCGTTGTATAACTATTCTCATTTTTTATTGTCACTTATATAAGCGCAAAATTACGCAAAAACTTCAATATGTCAGCCTTTTTGGTTATGGCATAGGATTATGTTCATATCGCTTTTTCGCGATGAAATATGGAGAATGCGGAAGGTCATGCGGGACGCTTTTGCTGTGTATTCGAAATCGACATAAACGGCATTCTTTCTCTGAAAAACTATTGCCTCTGGGAAAATGGCTGTAAGCAGATGTTTTGCCGGTTGAAAAGATGTGAATGATTTACCTGTCTGAAGTGTCAGGCTCCGGATTTAGGGCGGCGAAGATGATGCGTGCTTTTGCCGGACCTATGACTGATGCTATTTCGGTCTCAGATGCTTCGCGGATACGCTTCAGGCTGTGAAAATGACGCAACAGTTCAGTACGCGTTTTCTCGCCTATCCCTTTTATTGAGTCAAGGGCTGACACGGTCTGCCCTTTGCTGCGGCGGTTGCGATGGTGGGTTATGCCGAAGCGGTGGGCTTCGTCGCGCAGCCGCTGTATCACTTTCAGCGATTCGGAATTCTTGTCGATATACAGCGGCACACTGTCTCCCGGGAAATATATTTCTTCCAATCTTTTGGCAATACCAACGAGCGCTACCTTTCCGCGTATCCCAAGTTTGTCGAAAGCTTCTACTGCGGAGCTCAGCTGTCCTTTGCCGCCATCGACTACCACAAGTTGTGGCAACGGTTGTCCTTCTTCTATGAGACGGCTGTAGCGTCGTGTCAGCACCTCAATCATTGACGCGAAGTCGTTGGGACCTTCCACGGTCTTGATGTTGAAATGCCGGTAGTCGCGTTTCGACGGTTTTGCGTTCTTGAAAACCACGCACGAAGCCACGGGATTCGTCCCCTGTATATTTGAATTATCAAAACATTCGATATGACGTGGCAGCTCGTTGAGTCGGAAGTCTTTCTGGATTTGCGTGAGCACGCGGGTGGTGCGCTGCTCCGGATTTAGCTTTTCTGCGTTTTTTAACTTGTCGAGCTTGTATTGTTTCGCATTCTTCTGCGAGATGTCGAGTAATTTTCGTTTCTCACCGCGTTGAGGAACGGTAAAAACATAGCTATCTGTCTCATAATCAGGGATAAACGGTGTAATAATCTCTTTCGTCTGATTCTTGAATTTAGACTTGGCTTCGGCTATTGCGAGCGACAGAATTTCTTCAGGCGTCTCGTCGAGCTTCATTTTGTATTCAAAAGTGACACATTGCACCACTGCCCCGTTGCGCACATACATATAATTGACGTATGCGCAACCCTCTCCTGGCTCGTAGGAAAAAACATCGACATTATTTATGAGCTTACTTACGACGACGGATTTTGCCTTGTAGCGTTCGACGAGCAAATATTTTTCTTTCAGCTCCTGTGCAGCCTCGAAGTTGAGTTCGGCGGCAAGTTTCGACATTTCATCTTTCAGATAGTCGGAAATCATTTGTGTGTCGCCATTCAGTATATGCTTTACCTGTGCGATATATGCGCCGTATTCCTCGGGTGAAATCTCGCCTGTACAGCAACCTTTGCAATTATGTATATGATATTCGAGACATACTTTCGCATTGCCTTTTTCTATTGAAGCCTCTGTTATCGGGATACGGCATGTGCGTAGCGGATACAGCTCCTTGAGCATTGCGAGCATAGTGCGTGCAATCGTGACATTGGCATAAGGACCGAAGTATTTTGCTCCTTTTGCCGTTACATTGCGGGTAAGGAATACCCGTGGATATAGCTCGTTGGTGACACATATCCACGGGTATGATTTGTCGTCTTTCAGCAAGATGTTGTAGCGGGGCTTATATTCTTTTATAAGCGTGTTTTCGAGATGTAGCGCGTCTTCTTCACTTCCGACGACAATATAGCGCATATCCCGGATATTGCTTACAAGCACCCGCGTTTTCACAGAGTCGTGGTCACGGTTGAAATACGAAGACACTCGCCGTTTCAGGCGTTTGGCCTTACCCACGTAGATTACCGTGCCATTTTTGTCGTAGTAGATGTAGCATCCCGGCAAATCTGGCAACAGGCTTACTTTTTCTTTTAAGTCTTCTATGTAGGACATGGTTGAGTGCTTCGTGTTTGAATTCCGGAGATTAATATCTCAGGAGCGTGTCCACCTCCACGTCATTGCCGAAGGCATTTCTTCCGTTCAATGCAGATAGCTCGACAATAAAGCTTACATATATTTTTTTCGGATTCATGCTTTTTACCAATTCGTAGGCAGCCGCCATTGTGCCGCCCGTAGCAAGCAGATCGTCGTGGATTACCACAATGTCGTCTTCCGTGATTGCGTCACGGTGGATTTCGATTGTGTCAGTGCCATATTCTTTGGCGTAGCTTTTGCTTATCGTGTCGGCCGGCAACTTCCCCGGTTTGCGTACTGGAACGAATCCTGCACCTAACTCGTGCGCAAGAATCGAACCGGTGATAAACCCTCTTGCTTCAATGCCTACAACTTTTGTTATGCCTTTGTTTGCGTAGCGGCTTTTCAATTCTGTGCTTATGGCACGGAGAGCGTCGCTGTCCTTGAGCGCTGTGGTCAAGTCATAAAAGAGGATGCCTTTGATTGGGTAATCCGGAATTTCGCGAATCGCTTTTTTTACATCTTCAAGTTTCATATCTTTTTGTGTTTGTTTGTTTTCCGTTTCTTTTGTTCCACGTGGAACGTTTTAATCCTATCTGCCTAACAATAGCAGCAATATGTTGATGTCGCTTGGCGATATTCCCGGTATCCGTGATGCCTGTGCCACTGTCTCCGGGTCGATTTTCGTAAGCTTTTGCCGGGCTTCGGTTGAGATTGCCTGTACTTCCATATATTTTATTTTTCCTCGCAGCTTCACGTTTTCCAGCCGTTCTATTTTTTCGGCAATCAGTTTCTCCCGCTCTATATATCC
>JADIMC010000104.1 GCA_017694955.1 Candidatus Limisoma faecipullorum | reverse complement strand
CTATATATCCTTCGTACTTTATCAGTATCTCGGCCGCCTCTACAATTTCTTCACGGCGTAATTCTTCCATTTCGTCGATATGCTTTTTCAGCTGTGGTATTTGTTCGGCAAGCATCATAATCGACAATTGCGGACGCAAGATCAGGTCGCGCAATTTTACCGACTGCTTTAGCGGAGAAAGATCCATGCTTTCCAACCACTCGTTTATCAACGACGCTTTTACTGTGAATTTATTAGTAAAAGCAATCAGTGAATCGCGTTGCTCGCGTTTGCTGAGCATAAGGTCATAACGTTCTTTTGATGCCAGCCCTATTTCAAATCCTCGTGGAGTGAGCCGCATATCGGCATCGTCCTGCCGTAACAATATGCGGTATTCCGCGCGCGACGTGAACATGCGGTAAGGCTCGTCAACTCCTTTGGTCACCAGATCGTCGATAAGCACTCCTATATATGCCTCATCGCGGCTTAACACAAATGGAGATTCTCCGGTTACTTTCCGGTGTGCATTGATCCCGGCGACGAGTCCCTGTCCTGCTGCCTCCTCATAGCCGGTCGTGCCGTTGACCTGGCCTGCAAAGAACAATCCTTCTACAAGTTTTGTCTCAAGTGTATGGCGTAGCTGGGTCGGGTCGAAAAAGTCATATTCTATGGCATATCCCGGACGGTAAATCTGCGCCTCCGACAATGCCGGTATTCTGCTCATAGCCTTGATCTGCACATCCAGCGGCAGCGATGACGAGAATCCGTTCAAGTAATATTCCTGAGTGGTTTCTCCTTCCGGCTCAAGAAACAGCTGGTGTGCGTCCTTATCGGCGAAAGTCACGATTTTTGTCTCTATGCTTGGACAATAACGTGGGCCGATGCTCTTTATCGTACCGTTATAGAGCGGCGAGTCTGGCAAGCCTTCGCGCAATGCTTCATGCACTTCCGGGCTGGTATATACAATCCAGCAGGGACGCTGTTTTAGTTTTCGCTTCACTGATGGGAGATAGGAGAATTTGTGGAAGTCGCTTTCTCCGTCCTGTCTTGTCGCTTTTTCAAATTTTATGGTTCGTCCGTCGATTCTCACAGGTGTGCCGGTTTTCATACGGTCGGTAGAGAATCCTATCTCTTTTAACTGTTCGGTCAATCCATATGAAGCCGGCTCTGAGATGCGTCCTCCGTGCAGTTGCACGCGCCCTATGTGCATCAGCCCGTTAAGGAATGTGCCAGCTGTCAGCACCACCGCTTTTGCCTTGAAAGTCACACCAAGTGCTGTCATGACACCTTTCACTTTGCCATCTTCAACAACAAGTCCGGTGGCGGAATCCTGCCACATATAAAGGCGGTCGGTGTTTTCAATCTTGCTGCGCCATGCTTCGATGAATTTCATTCTGTCGGCTTGTGCGCGTGGGCTCCACATTGCCGGTCCTTTCGAGCGGTTGAGCATGCGGAATTGGATGGAAGCTTCGTCGGTGACGATTCCCATCTGTCCGCCTAATGCGTCTATCTCCCTGACTATCTGTCCTTTAGCAATACCGCCGACAGCCGGGTTACAACTCATCTGAGCTATTTTGTTCATATCCATTGTGATGAGCAGCGTTTCCGAACCAAGATTTGCTGCCGCACAGGCTGCCTCGCAGCCGGCATGTCCTGCGCCGATTACTATCACATCGTATTCAAATTTCATTTCGTGGGATTTTGCAGTTCTGAAAGAAGCTTTAGCGCCTTGTTTTCGTGGCCCTCCATAATAGCACGTTCCCCTGCCCCTTTGTCGTTCACTCCGCAAAGATGGAGAATGCCGTGTATTATCACACGGTACAGCTCAGTCTCGTATTTGCATCCTAATCCCTCGGCGTTGCTTCCCACAGTGTCGAGTGATATGAACATGTCGCCCGATATGCGGTGCATACGGCTGTAGTCGAAGGTTATTATGTCAGTAAAATAGTCGTGCTGGAGATATTGGCGGTTCACTTCGAGAATCTTTTCGTCGTTGCAGAATATGTATGAGATGTCGCCCACCGATTTTCCGAAACCCCTGGCAACCGCATCAATCCAGCGGCGCATCAAACTTTTATCGATGGAAGGCATTTGCACCCCATCTGTAACAAACGTCAATTCAGTCATTTTCACTCCTTATTTCTCTGCAAAGATAGTGCAAGTTGAGAGCAGAGACAAATGAAAACGAAGTTTTCAGATTAGACAGTTCCAAACAAAAGCCATATCATTCAATGATTTTTATCTATGAAAAAATCAAAATATTTCAACTTTTTCATAGATAAAAATCGTTATAATGCAAAAATAACACATATAAATCAGTTTTACACCTCCTCGTGAAAATAACTGATTCTTCTCACATAACTTAGATTGTAAATCATTGGTGCCCGCTAAAAATATGGGCATTCGGTTTATGTGTTATGCGCTGCCGCCGATGAAGCCAGTCCTGTGGGGGCTGTTGATGCGTAACCCACCGCCTTGGCGGCGGGTAGGTGGCTAACAAAGAAATCGACCTCTACGAGGCTGGATGCCATAACCACTACAATCCCCAAGCTGCGCTCCGCAAAGCTACGCTTGCATGTGTTACCGATCCGGAACCTCCACGAGGCTCTCTTATTCAGAAAATCTATTCCTCTTTTTCATGGGGCTATGTCCAAGAGTGCTTACAATTTGCAACTTTTCAAAGTAAACATTTTTGTTTTGATACACCCTCACTCCCCCTCTCTCGTACCACTTCCCCTATTGCTGCACAAGCTCCGCAAACAGAGGGAGATACTCCGATGCCACCGCAACTGATAGTTAATGGATTTCATCTTTCAGCACACGTATACTATACTTTCAATCAGATTAGAATAGTCTAACGACCGATTGGGAATAAAGTGTTTTGAGCGGGAAAAATCATCTGCCGTTAACAAGTTTTAACCATAGGGGGTAAAAGCCGCGCACGATTGGTAAATTTGCATAAATCAAACTTATTCAGGGAATTAAAACGAATCTGTAAATGAAAAGACTTTTTGCATTCTTTGCGGTTGCAGCAATAGCAGCCATGTCTGCGGCGCAGACGATTTATGATTTCATACCGGGGGCGCGGCAGGGCGACGTGCAGTCGATGTACAATCTCGGGGTATGCTATGAGAACGGCTACGGATGCTCGCCTAATCCAAGTCAAGCGGTGTATTGGTACGAAAAGGCGGCTAACGCCGGAATGCCGGAGGCTTGCGTTAATCTCGGCTACTGCTACGAAAAAGGCATAGGCACAAAACAGAGCTACGCCCAAGCCGCATACTATTATATGGAGGCTGCTCTGAAAGGAAACCCGGGCGGGCAGGCCAACGTGGCATATTGTTTCCTCAACGGCTGGGGATGCACCAAAAGCCTCGACTCTGCGGAAAAATATGCGAACCTCGCCTTGAACAATCCGCAATCGGGGTCGCGTGAAAAAGCCGATGCCCGCAACTGTCTCGCCGAGATAAAGAAAGCCCGTGCGGCCGACGACGATGACGACTGGTTCATACCGGCACAACCTGCAGTTGCCACAAAAGACCTGCCGCTGTCCGGCCTGAAAGCAAAAGCCGAACAAGGCGATGCCGAAGCACAATACTATTTGGGGAAACGATATGAAAAGGGAGATGGTGTGGGACAGTCCACTAAATCAGCACTCTTATGGTGGAAAAAGTCATCTGAAAAAGGATTTGCCAAAGCGCAAGTGGAACTTGGATTATGTTTTGAATTGGCATCTGAAGAATTGGGCATCCTTCTTTTATATTCCAATACGATAGATGATTTATGCGAGATTTTTGACGTATATGAAGAAGATTTTATTCTCATAGCAGAAGAATATTATGAAATGGCAGCAAAACAAAATGATGCGGAGGGACAATATCAATTAGCAGAGTTGGAAAAAATATTCGGACATAAGGAAGATGCCATATATTGGTACAAAAAAGCCGCGGCGCAAGGACATCAGAAAGCAAAAGAGGAGTTGGCAAAAATGAAATAATGACGCAATATAAATAATAACACATAATAAGAGTACCGGCGGCGGTTTGATTCTGCCGCCTACTTTTTTGCCAAACAAAAATGCTTCCTTTTGAGGCGGCATAGCTGCCGCACAGTTGTAACCCCATGCAAGCGGAGTGCAGCTTGGGCGCGAGCTGCATCTATCCCCACCGGCCGCATAGCGGTCGCACCCGCAGCGCAGTAGCTACATATCTACGTGAGTTCCATATAATAGCTGACAAGACTTAATCTGCCAATTCGTTGTAGTACAGCCTTATAAAGGCTGCGCAAAGGAAACCCACGGCTGAAGCCGCCGGTTTCCTATACGAAGCCTCTGCAAGGCTTTTAATTGTCACACAGATTATTATCTTGAACACTGGCTGAAGAAAGTTTCCTTATAAACCCAACTCGGTCATTAAACATTTGACAGACTGCCATATGTCGAAGTGTCCTCCCCTGTTCACGGAGCTTCAGCGGAGTTAATAGGGGAGGTGTCCCGGAGGGACGGAGGGGTTGCCCGATTCACCGCCTTGCGTTGAATCAAGCAGAGTGCGGATTTCACTGCTCCGCAGTGATTGGTCAACCCCCTCGGCACTCCGTGCCACTCCCCCTATTTGCTGCGCAAGCTCCGCAAACAGAGGGAGACACCCCATCCACTGCTACGGACAGTGAATAGATTTCCGCACACGTATACCCTGCTTTCAAGCGGATTGGCATAGTCTAATGACCGACGTGGGCTCATCAGACGCAAATAGTTGTAAATCAATAAGGTCAGATGTCTATGCGGAGTGAAACAATAGCGACCCGCATCCTATCCGAAGAAGAAATAGGCTACCGCGATTCCGGCTATCGAGCCGACCACATCGGCAAGCAAAGCGAAAGGCACCGCGTAGCGTGTCTTCGTTATGCCCACACTGCCGAAATATACGGCAAGAATATAGAATGTGGTGTCCGTGCTGCCTTGGATGCAGCCCGCAATGCGCGCAATCAGAGAATCGACCCCGAATGTGTTGATTGCATCGACCATCATGCCGCGGCTTCCCGTGCCGCTCAGTGGCTTCATCAATGCGGTAGGAAGGGCTTCCACCCATTGAGAGTCGAATCCCATGCTATCAACAAGCGAAGAAACGGCACCCGTTATCAGCTCCATAGCGCCGCACGCACGGAACATACCTATCGCTACCAGTATGGCCACCAGATACGGAATTATCATCACGGCTGTCTTGAATCCGTCTTTTGCGCCTTCGATGAAACTGTCGTAAAGGTTGATTTTCTTGCGCATGCCGGCGGCTATGAATCCGACTATTACCGACAGCAGCAGGAAGTTGGCGAAGAACGAGCTGTAGCGTTGCATTTCATCGGCAGAGAGCGTGGAGAAGTACCATACTATGCCGACAATCACGGCCATTATCCCGACAAGCCATGAGAGTATCACACGGTCGAATAGATTGATGCGCTGCTTCAGGCAAAGCGCGAGGATGCCCACGAAATTGGAAATGAACGAGGCTATCATAATCGGGACGAACACATCTGTCGGATTTGCCGCTCCGCAACTCGCCCTATAGGTCATAATGCCTATGGGTATGAGAATAAGGCCCGAAGCATTGAGAACAAGGAACATCAGCATTGCATCCGTAGCGGTGTCTTTCTTGGTGTTGAGGTCCTGCATATGCTGCATCGCCTTTAGTCCGAGAGGAGTAGCGGCATTGTCGAGGCCAAGCATGTTTGCCGATACATTCATGAATATCGCTCCCATTGCCGGATGCCCTTTAGGTATTCCAGGAAACAGCCGGGAGAAAAGCGGGCTGACTAACCGTCCGAAAAATGGAATCATTCCTCCTTTCTCTCCGATTTTCATTACGCCCATCCAGAGCGACAGCACACCGGTCAATCCCAACGACAGCTCGAACGCCGTCTTTGCGGAATCGAATGATGAGTTCATTATCGTTGTCCAAATGTCGATGTTTCCGTTGAAAATCGTTTCACCTAAAGCAAATATGAACGCCAGTAGAAAGAAACCTATCCAAATGTAATTAAGCACCATAAAGTGACCTCGTTCTAATTTAGCCGCAAAGTTACACGTTTTTTTCTGATAAAAGATTAATTGAATATGTTTTTAGCCTAAATGGCTGCGAAATAATAAATTTCAACAATTTTCAAGCTCTGAGATTTTAATATTTTGCTCTTACAAGGATGACTCTCGGAATTTTTCACGGAAAAAGAGATAAAAATTTTATAATTGATGCAACATTTTTGCAAGTTGGCACGTCTAATTAGTAGAACATAAAAATCAGAAATATGAAAATAGCAGTTATTATCGGCGCGCTTGCCTTGGCTTTCAACGGTTGCTCCACCAACGGCTCGACGCTTAACACAGGAAAAGATGAGAATGGCAATATCCGGGAAGTGGAAGCTTCCGGTAAAATTTCCACTAAGACAGAAAATCTTGCCAAATTCGACAAAATCAAAACCGGCATAGTGGCTGAGATTGTTTTTGTTCAGGACAAGACTGGAG
>JADIMC010000103.1 GCA_017694955.1 Candidatus Limisoma faecipullorum | reverse complement strand
AGGGAATGGTCGGTGTCGCAGAACGGACATTTGAGATTGCATCCGGAGAATCGGATGAACACAGATGGCGTCCCCGTGAAATAGCCTTCCCCTTGCAGGCTATAGAATATTTCGTTAATCCTGTATGTCTTCATTCAGGAATTCGTCTTTTATATATGTTGCGGAGTTGCCGTCCGATTCTTGTACGGTTACTTTGTAACACGTGGGAATTTGGTCGCATGTCCATTTCGCAATGTTCTCTGCCGTAGGGTTGAATGGCAGCAGCTCGTTGAAGTTGCCGTGGTCTAAATAACCGTGAATAGTATCTTTTATATGTTTGAAGTCGCATACCATTCCGTTTTCATTCAATTCTTTAGCACGGCAATGCACGGTTATTATCCAGTTGTGTCCGTGCATCCGGCTGCATTGGCTTTCATAGTTGAGCTCAAGACGGTGGCATCCTGCTATTTCCAGTCTTTTGGTTACGTAGTACATTCGTATAATAATTTGCAGGCAAAATTACACAAAACAAATGGAATATAGAATTGATGATTTGAATCATGAAGAAACAAGAGGGTGATTTTTCACCCTCTTGTTTCTTGTTTTTGAATGAGTTATTTTAACTTTTTACCATCAGAAAATGCTTCGCCCACTTTGCCGCAGATTTTCAGATATTCGTTATTGAACGGATCGAAAATAATAGGCTCGACTTTCTCAGCATTGACTTTTCCATCTTTGTCAATGACTCGTTCATCGACGCTTACGTTTATTATTTCTCCTCTTAAAATGCAGGTTTCAGGGTTGTAGTCAATTAATTTGCATTCCAAAGCAACGGATAGCTCTTCTATCAGTGGCGCATCTACAAATGTGGATTTTACAGAGTGGAATCCGGCTTTTGCGAATTTGTCCTTTACTGTATTACCTGAAACTATTCCTACATAGTCGCAAGCTGCGACGTGACTGGCTTCTGCCATGCTTACGGTAAACGCTTGACGTTTCTGGATGTTTTTTACTGTCTTGTGTCCAGCGCTTAGGCATAAGCTGATTTCTGTCATTTCACTGATTCCGCCCCATGCGGCGTTCATTGCATTGGGTGTGCCATCTTCATTGTAGGTGGCGATTATGAATACCGGTTGCGGATAGCTTAATGGTTTTGCTCCAAAATTTCTTCTCATTATTTTAAAATGCTAATATGTTGTCTGATGATTATCAATACAAAATTATATGTTGAGCAGGTCGGTTTCAATAGATGTTGTTATAATTAAGGTTAAATCAGTGGCTATGTTAAAAAAATAATGGCGGCTTTTTGGTCATAGCCAAATATTCCGCCACTTACGATATATAATGTCCCTACTTTAAATTGAACTGGCAGTATGTAAAAAGCATACTGTTGCAATAGTTCTTTTTAGACTTTTAGGGCTTGATTTCGCAAACAGTGGGTATTTTTTATGCGTTTTGAAACGAATAGTATTTTTTGATAATCGATTTTAAGACCCGTTTCTTTGCAAATACAAGCATCAAAGGCACTATTGCCTTTGTCCTTTATTCTGCAAGACGGGACGCAGATAGATGTCTTTATAAATATACGGAAGAAGAGCCGTCCCATTACTTTCAGCTACTATGCCGAATTGCCAAGGTAATGTAATCTTCCGCCAGAAAACAGTGTTCTGGTTTGCACTACAAAGATAGTTCTTATTTTTATAAGTTGAATAATAAAAATATAAATAATTGCAATTTGTGGGATATTTTGGATTATAAAAGGAGCCAGGATAAAACTATAAGCTTACGGCGCATACTTTATCATGGCTCTCTATGTAGCGTGGTGTTGTTATTATTTGTGCGGGCAGATTGCTTTCCAAACGCCGGCAGAACAAGCTGCTCCGACGAGTGGTGCAACAATGAACAGCCATAGTTGTGATAGCGCTGTCCCTCCATCAAATAGTGCAGGACCGATGCTGCGTGCCGGATTGACGGATGTTCCTGTGATTGGGATACATACGATGTGTATGAGCACGAGTGTCAATCCAATGGCAAGCCCTCCGAGATTGCCTGCGCCTTTTTCGCTGTCAGTGGCTCCAAGTACGACAAAGACGAAAATGAAGGTGAATACAGCTTCGGCAATAAATGCCTGAAGCATCATTCCGTCTTTGAAACTGTTGGAGCCGGTATCAGTGGGGCCGCCGTTGGCTCCACTGCTTACAAGGGCGAACAATATGGCAGAACCTATGATTGCTCCGATGATTTGAAATATGACATACATTGCGGCATCTTTGCCGCTCATCTTGCCGCTGAGCAACATTCCGAATGTGATAGCCGGATTGATATGGCATCCGGAAATGTTTCCGATAGTGTATGCCATAGCTACTACTGATAATCCGAATGCAAAAGCTACTCCTAATGTTCCTACTCCTGCTCCGACTATGTCGGCAGCATTTCCTGCAAATACGGCTGAACCGCATCCCATAAGCACAAGCACCATTGTGCCTATCATTTCTGAAATGTACTTTCTCATAGTTAGTGAGTTTTATGTTATAGTGTTTCCTCAAAGATACGGACTTTATTGTGAATTACAATGGTGTGATGTTGTAAATTCTGTTTTTTTTATGGTGTGTTTGCTTTGTTACAGAATTGTGTCTGTTTTGTTATAATTATCGGGATTCAGGTTCTTACCTTTGCAGCAAGAATGCGACTGAGATGGAATTTATGTGAGTTTTATACTTGAATACTATGTTTTTTTAACCTTTTTCTTTGCTGTGATAAACATAAACATTACAAAGGAGAGCAATATCGTCTTTTTTACGAATCTGCTCTCCTTTGTAATGTCTATATCAGCTTGTTTTATCAGAATTTTTCAGTGTTAAGTATATCAAGCAATTTATTCCTGTTTTTGATTTGGATTTCGTTAGTGGAGTAGTCAAGAATGTCAAGGCTTTTAAGCTCATCAAGTGTGTTCATAAATGACGATCGCTGCACGCCGAGCATTGTGTACATATCTTTTTGCTTGCAGCAGATTGAGATGTTTGTAGCATCTTTATATGTCAGAGAAGTGATCCAGAAAGCAAACCTTTCGGCTATGCTGCCGGATGTGAGCGACAGTACGGCTTCCATTGGTGTTTGTGAGTTTCTGGAAAGGTAATTGAGCATATTGAATAGGAAAATAGTGTCGGACTTTATTATCTTGAGATAATCCGCTTTTTCAATTTGCATTATTCCTGCATCTGGTGCGGATGTAACCTTATAGGGGTATATGGTATTGCGCCCGAAAAGATATTCAACACCTATGACATTGGGTGCTGATATGGTTTCCAACACTCTTATTCTGTTGTTGCGGTTCATTATTTCAATTTGTACTTTCCCGGAGATAAGGAATTTCAGGTTGTTGCACGGGTCATTTGCATTGATGATTACCCCATTGTCTAAATATTTGAGAAAATGGAATTTGATTTTTTCTATAAGTTCCGATATTTTGGTATGGCTTACGCCTTGGAACAAAGGCAATCCCATCAATATTTCATACATACTTTCCATTTTTGCCCTTCTTTTAAATTTCCATACAAAAATAACGGTTTTTAAAATTAACTTAAAGGGCAGGATGGTGAAAATAAGTTGTGGATGGTTAAAATTATGATAATTAAGAGTTATTTAATTCATATAGTTATGGTTTCCATATCGTCAGGAACAAAAATATGTCCTTTGAATGCAATTGATGCTTCAGCCGTATAGTTGACTTTTCTATGTGCCAAATCCGAATCTTCGGTGTGGTAGATTATCAGATTTTTTATTTTAAGTGATTCTGCGGCTTTTGCTGCGTCTAAAGCGGTGCTGTGGTGTTTCTCGTATGGTTGGAATTTGTCTTTATCGGCATACAGGCAGAAGGCTTCGTGCATCATCCAGTCGCAACCCTCCACGAATTTCCGGCATTTTTCGTTGTAAGGTTCGTCGCCTAAGCATGCAAGTGTTTGCCTGTCGGGCAGTGTGGCTCTGAATCCGAATTGCTTTTTCTTTGTTGAATGTATGTCGAAAAACGTGAAGTCAATGTCGCAGCATATGGCTTTTTCTCCGTCTCTTACAGTCTGGATTATTATTTCTTTGCCAAATGTGTCGAGATGCTTATTTTTCAATGTCAATTGGCAAAATATGTCGAGCATTTGTTTTACTTCATTATGACAATAGATTATGAATGGCTCTTTCAATTTCCCTTGGCTGGCAAGCATAGCCATAATCCGTATTATCCAGATAGCTCCGAGAATATGGTCGGTATGTCCGTGCGTGACGAACATTCCGCGTATTTGTTCTGAATCTATTTCTGCTTTTTCAAGTTGTGATAAGATTCCGTTTCCACCGCCTGCATCAACAAGAAAGTAGCCTTTGCCGGTTTTTATAGAAAAGCAGGTGTTGTAGCATTTTGTGACCATAGCGTTTCCTGTACCGAGCATTGTTATTTCTGGATTGTCAGTCATTTCTTTTTTTTGCAAAAGTAGTGAATTATCTGTAGTGATATGGAAATTCTAACAAGCATTAAGCTTATTTATGGATGGATAGTTTAAACTTTTGTCTGTTTTTGCAGTTTAATATATAGCTTTTGAGTACTTAAATAATTTGGTTTATGAAAAAAATTTTGATTTTTGCGGTATGTGTATTGTCTGGTGTCGCTGTTTTTGCACAGCACCGCTATGATGACCGCCGTGCAGGTTTTAGAGGCGACCGTTGTGAGGCGATTTGTCTTCATTTTGCGGAGTCTTGTCGTTTGAACGATGAGGAAGTGGCAAAGTTTAAGGAGATTTATAAGGATTATTATGAAGAATTGCAGACGATTCGTGAGAAATATCGTATGGAACGCCGTAGGGATTTGTCGGATGAGGAAGTTGAGTCGCAGATGAAGGGCAAACTTGAACGCTCTAAGAAAATTGCGGAATTAAAAGAGAAATATTACGACAAATTTAAGACGGTGCTTACTCCGCGTCAGATTGCAAGACTTTATGATGATAAAGATGGTTTCTATCGGAATGGTGAAAGGCATTTTAAGGAATATTACCGTCGTGGAGATGTTGATTGCTATGACCGTGACTGTTATGGTGGTGGACACCATCGTGGTTGCTGTAATTGGTAGCCGGTTGCTATTTTGAAATTTGAGTTTATTCATTCATAGCCGCTATTCGGAATTTTATAATATTCCAATGGCGGCTATGTTGTTTTTTATGATGTGGATGTTTGCTCGGTATGTGAAAATTTTGAAAGAAATAATGTATCATTTGTTGTAGAAAAATAAATTGGTTAACTTTGCAGTGTCTTTGAGGTGCGCATTGCGCATTTGGAATCAGGTGTGAATCCTGAGCAGTACTCGCTGCCGTAACTCCAAACAAAATGCCTTAGTGCAGTCACTGGACGTTTGCTCCGGGAAGGCTGTATCGACCAAAAGGGCGGAGAAGCCGGAATACGAATCAAGGATAGTTTTTATTAACGGTCCGCGAGATGTCCTGTTTCTGCAGGCTTCGGGCATAAAAACGTATTTGATGTATAAAATTGTCTTGTTTTTGATTCTTTTTTTGTCTTGCGTATTTCCGCAGGATGCTGCTGTATTGCCTGTTCCGGATGCTGGGCTTGAGGAATTTGCGGACTCAGTTGTTACAATCGGTGAAGTATCGGTTGTCGGTAAAAAGGCGCAGGAGATAATCAAGCCGCAGTCTATTTCCGGTGCAGAGCTTGAACGTCTCAACAGCCTTTCCGTAGCTGATGCCTTGCGTTATTTTTCCGGTGTGCAAATCAAGGATTATGGGGGCATAGGAGGCATAAAGACCGTAAATATCCGTTCTATGGGCACTAACCATGTCGGGGTGTTCTATAATGGTATGCAGCTCGGTAACGCACAGAACGGTCAGGTGGATTTGGGACGTTATTCGTTGGACAATGTGGAAGAGATTTCATTATACAATGGTCAGAAGAGTGACATATTCCAGTCTGCAAAGGACTTCAGCACTTCGAGTGCAATTTATATAACAACAAAACGTCCGCGTTTCAAAAGTGACGAGCGTTTTCATTTTACGGGTCAATTCCGTACCGGTAGTTTCGGATTGGTGAATCCGTCAATACTATGGGAACAGAAGCTTACCGATAAGATGTATCTTTCTGCAAATATGGAATATACGAATGCAAATGGACGTTATAAGTTCCGTTACAAGCGGTTGCAGTTGGATGGAGCTGTGGCATACGACACTACAGCTGTAAGGCATAACGGTGATGTGGAGGCGTTGCGTACGGAAGCGTCGCTTTATGGTTTCATCCCTGACGGTAAATGGAGCATAAACGGATATTTTTACACATCAGAGCGCGGAATACCTGGTGCCATAGTCAATAATGTATTTCGACATGGAGAACGACAATGGGACAAAGCTGCATTCGGGCAAGGAGCATTCGAAAAGAAGTTTTCAGATTTATATGAGATGAAAATCGCCGGGAAATTTGCGTGGGACTATTCTAATTTCCTGCGCGACGATCCTAAGGAGCTTTATCTGAACAATCATTATTATCAACAAGAGATATATTTGTCAGTCGCTAATCTTTTCAATATCAATGACTGGTGGAAAGTGTCAGCGTCATTTGACGGTCAAATGAACAAAATGAACGCTGATTTGACTGACTTTGCATATCCCATCCGTTGGACCGAATTGGCATCCATTGCCACATCTTTTAATTTCGATAAGGTAAATGTTCAAGCAAACTTGCTTGGAATATTCATTCAGGAGAGTACGCGTTCCAAGAAGACTTATACTGCGTCACCCAACCGCAAGGAGTTGTCACCTGCCATATTTTTCAGCTATCATCCAATAGGTGATGGCGGATTAGGAATCAACGGATTTTTCAAGCGCATCTTCCGTATGCCTACGTTCAACGACCTTTATTATACGGAAATTGGCAACGCTAATCTGCGACCGGAAAAGACGTGGCAATATGATTTGGGGGTTACATACGACAAGGCTTTCAACCATAAGTTCTTTGATGCTTTTTCGTTGAGAATTGATGTGTATTATAATGAGGTGACCGATAAGATTGTTGCTTATCCTACCGGACAGCAATTCCGATGGACAATGCTCAATCTTGGGAAGGTCAGGATTGGCGGAGCAGAAACATCGGCGCGCATTGCTGCCCATATCTTAGATGTTAAATTGGGGTTGAATCTACAATACACTTATCAGAAAGCGTGTGATTATACAGACCGGGAAGATGCTTTCTACGGCGATCAGATACCTTATACACCGCTACACAGCGGTTCCGTGTCATTCTTTAGTGGATGGAAAGGTTGGGAATTAGGGTATTGTTTCATCTATACAGGCGAACGGTATAACGAGCAGGAAAATATACGTTACAACTATGAGCAACCGTGGTACACCCATGATATGTCGCTGTCAAAGGCGTTTAGTATAAAAAAGTGTGCATTCAAAGTTACGGGTGAATTAAATAATATATTTAATCAGGCATATGAGGTCATTCATAACTATCCTATGCCAGGACGTAATTTTAAAATTTCACTTAAAGTGATACTATAAAACGATGAAAAGTAAAATATTATATGCAGTTATTACTATCGCGGCAGTGTTGTCGGCTTGCCGGGAGGAAGAAGTGTTGATTGATATTGAGAAATCAGTGGTCACTACTCCGGAATTTACCGATATCGATGGATTTTATCTCCTTAATGAGGGTAATATGGGCAATAATAAGTCAACTCTCGACTATTTCGATTATGGAGAAGGGACTTATTATAAAAATATATATGCGGAACGGAATCCTACTGTAGTAAAGGAATTAGGTGATGTTGGCAATGACATTTTAATCTATGGAAGCAAGCTCTATGCTGTGATTAATTGTTCGCATAAAGTGGAAGTCATGAATGCTTCTGATGCCACGCGTGTTACTAAAATCGACATTCCTAATTGCCGTTATATAACGGGTGACAAAGGCTATGTATATGTAAGCAGTTATGTCGCTCCTGTGCAGGTTGACCCAACTGCTCCAAAAGGCGCTGTTTTCAAGGTTGACACATTGTCTATGGAAATTGTAGGGAGTGTGGAAGTCGGCTATCAGCCGGAGGAAATGACCATAATAGGCGACCGCCTCTATGTGGCGAATTCCGGTGGTTACCGCGTACCGGACTATGATAATACAATTTCTGTAATCGATTTGGATGAATTCCGGTTGTGCGATGTGATTGTGCTTGATAAATCAGCTAATTTCCACCGCCTCGACCACGACAGTTACGGGCGTTTGTGGCTAAGCTCGCGCGGTGATTATTACGGCGACATAGATTCGGACTTATATATCATCGACCCCAAAGGTAAGCAGATTATCAAGGATATGCAGATACCTGTCTCTGATATGTGGGTTGACGGGGACTATGCCTATATAATAAGCGCGGAATGGAGCTACGTCACAGGTAAAACCACCGTTTCTTATGCGAAAGTGGATATGCGGACAATGGAGGTGCTTGACCGTAATATCATAAAAGACGGAACTGACGTAAAAATAAAGATTCCGTATGGTATTGCCGTGAATCCTATAACCAAGGATTTTTATGTCACGGATGCAAAATCGTACGTGGTTTCAGGCACTCTTTATTGCTTCGGGAGCGACGGTATGCTGAAATGGAAACAGACAGCAGGACAGATTCCTGCACATTTCGCTTTTAAAGGAATTTTGAAGAATAATAATGATAAGTAAGATATGGATATGAGAAATTTTTACGTGCTTTTTTGTATGGCAGCCGGAGGGGTGGCTTTTGCAAATGCCACCAGTCCTGTGCATAATAGAGTGATTGACTTTGTTCCTGCGCCGGGGCAATTTGTCAATGCCATTCCGGAATGGGAAGAAGGCGACGATGCCGATGCTATGGCGGAAAAAGCATATTGCTACACAGCAGAAGACGGCAGTATGGTTTCACTTGGAGCGTGGGGCGGATATATCACTGTCGGTTTCGAGACCACAATTGTTAATGCCGATGGCAAGCGTGATATATACATAGAGGGTAACGCTTTTGATGCCGCTAATGGTGTGTCAACTTTGTCAACAGGCGGAAGCAGTGAGCCGGGAGTGGTTATGGTAGCTTACGATATGAATGGGAATGGAGTGCCGGATGATAATGAGTGGTTCGAAATAGCCGGAAGCGAATACAGCAATTCAATTCATAATTATGAGATTACATATTATCGCCCGGCATCTGATGACGATGATATCCGTTGGACTGACAATAATGGCAATTCGGGATATGTATATAAAAATCAATTTCACATACAGCCATATTGGCCGCAATGGATGAATAATAAAGAGATTTTGACTTTCATAGGTACCCGTCTGCCTGATAATGGGAAAAATCAAGGTGATTCTGATAGTCCATATTATGTGCTTGAACGCTTTGATTGGGGATATGCCGACAATGCTCCGAATCTTAAGGATGATGTATATAATAATGATGTGAAAATTGATATTGACTGGGCTGTTGATAAAAACGGTAATGCCGTTAAGATGCCGGGAGTTGATTTTGTCAGAATATATACAGGCGTCAATCAGGCAAATGGATGGATTGGCGAGAATAGCACGGAGGTTATGCGCGTGATGAATGCTCATACAGTTGACGGGCGTGACGGAGATGTTGACGAATCAATAAAGATTGACAGTCAGGTCCTTGCTGATTTTCTTGCCAAGTATCCAAACGGTAATGCTTCAGTCTCAGAAATCAGCAATGACAATGTAAGAATATATGTTGACCGTTCAGGAATGGTACATTTCTCACTCAATGAACCTGCCGTTGTTCAGATTTTTGACCAAGCAGGCCGTTTATGTCATTTCTCAGAACAAACTGAAGGCGAGTGTTTTGTAAGTCTTGCCGATTATCCTTCCGGTCTTTATATAGTGAGAGCTGGAAGTGCTGTGCAAAAAATATTGAAGAAATAATATGAAAATTGCTGCTATAGAGCGGCAAACTATTTACGACAGGTTCCGGAGCAATCCGGATTAAAAGGGAAGCAGGTGTGAATCCTGTACAGTCCCGCTGCTGTAACTCCTGAAAAGAGACCGGCGCACAAAGTCACTGGGCGTAGATGCTTGGGAAGGCGCGCCGGTCGGGAGAAGTCAGAAGACCTGCCTGCCGTTTGTCCTTTCCAAGCTTACGATGGATAAGCCGGACAGAATTTGTTCCCTCTCCATTCAGGGATATAGTCTGTTTTTATTCTTTAATGTAAGTTGATGAAAGGCGTTGTACGACAATTTATTAACTTTTAAAATAAAAACAGATATGAAAAAATTAAAGTACTTTTTTGCATTGGCATTATTCTCCGTATTTGGAGCGAACGCTGATGATGTCACAATCCAAGGCGTTCCAGTAAATGGAGAACTTGCCGAATCAGCCCGCAGTTTAATGCAGGCAAATGTCGTTTCCAATGATGCGCAAAGTTTCAGTTTCTCCGACGTGAAATTCTGGGTCGGAGAAGGTGAGAATGAAGCCGCATTGGTGTTGCAATGGAATGTTGACGGAGAAGAAACAGCATTGGTTTGGGGCTATCGTTTCGACGATTCTGCCACAACGGGTTATACGATGCTGGAGGATATTGTAAAAGCTGATGACCGTTTGTATATGGTCGTCCAGAATTCTGTATTCGGAATGACAGTGCAAGGCATTGGGTACGATGCTGACGGTGATGGAGAGATTGCATTACTTAATGAATCAGGCAAAGAGCAGCAACTTGGCGAAACAAGAATATTAATAGCAAATGGAACATTTACAGCAAAAGATGCTGATGATTTCTTCAAATGTGGATTCACTACAGATGGTTATTGGGCATATTTTGTCGAAGATTCTGAGACTTTGCCACCGGCAGGATATGCGTCAACAGGGGCAAGCAGCCGTAAATTGACAGATGGCTGTGTGGACGGTTGGAGTTATAGCAACGGCTCTTTTGAATGGAAACCATTGCAAGCCGCCGAAGAGCCGAAGCCATTGATAAAATATCCGGAAGAATATTCCAATGGTTTCTTCATTATTAATGAGGATTGGTTTGGACATAGGAATGGTTCTGTAAACTGGGTAGCTTCTGACGGTACTGTTTATTACGACGTAGAAGCTGTTGCAAACGGATTGGACGTTGGTGATTCGGAGACTGTTTTAGGTTCCACTACTCAATTCGGACAGATCTATGGCGACAGTTTCTTTATTTCTTCGAAACAAGGTACTCGTTTTGTCGTGCTTGATGCCAAAACATTAGAGCAGAAAGCCTCTTTCGATGTAACCGGAGCTGGAGATGGCAGAGACATATGTGCTGTTTCAACCGACAAGGTGTATGTTGGAGGCTCTAATGGCATAATTATATACAATACGACAGACAATACTTTCGGCAATCATATAGAAGGGCTTTCTGGCAATCAAATTGGTATGATTGTGAGGGTTGGTAAATATGTATTTGCTGTAGAACAAAAAGTTGGAATAAGGGTTATCGATCCGGAACAGGATAAAGTTATTACAACTATTGAGAACAGCAATGTACAAGGACTTACCGTCACGAAAGATGGATATATCTGGTGTACCTTGCCGTCTTCGAAAAGCTTGCTGCGTATAAATCCGATATCTTTAGAAACTGAAATTATTAGTATAGATACTCAGATTGTGAGTACATGGGGCGCTTACCGTCCTGATTATGTATGTTCAAGCTATGCGGAAAACGCCTTATTTGTAGCAGGTGGTTCAAGCTTTTCTCCAAAATCCATCAATAAATTCAATATTGATGACAAAGGTAACTTGACAAAAGACGAGACATTTAATTTTTCTATTCCTGAAGAATATTCAAGTATGTTCTTTTATGGCTCTCCAAGAGTAAATCCAACAACAGGCGACTTGATAATCACAGGGACAATGTCATACAGCGGTCCGTTTAAATTGCTTTATATAAATCCGCAGACAGGGGAGATAAAGAAAATTACAGAATTGAAAAGTGCTGATGGATCTACACGCTATTGGTTTCCGTCTGTTCCGGTTATGTCGGATGATGCCGTACCGGTAATCAATTTGGATGATATTTCGTTTGACGGTGATGAAAGTCTTGTAATTCCGGTTGCTGAAATTGTCAGTGATGCCGATAATTTGTCAGTGATGTCGGTTGTTGACGCATTTATGGACGACACGGAGATTGCATCTGTAGCATACAACGGTTTGAATATTACTGTAACACCATTGTCGGCTGGCAATACCACACTCAATCTGTCTGTAAATTCTAATGGTAAAACAGTGGAAAAAGAAGTTCCGGTCAGGGTTCCGGAGTTGGCTTCAGCGGATATTAATTATGCGGAAAAAATAAATGTTTATGTTGCCGGAAGTGTGTTATATGTTGTCGGGGCAACATCTGGAAATGCTGTAATATATGATGCTTCTGGTATTGCGGTTGCGTCTTTTGAATTGCCGTATGGCTCAGCATATGATCTTGGCAGCATTGCTCAAGGCGCATATATTGTAAGGATAGAAACCGGTAATTCTGTCGTTGTAAAGAAAATCGTGAAATTATGATGAGTTATATTGTTTATAGGTTGTAATTACCAAATCGCATTGATTGGTATGGAAAAGGACCACCTGTGAAGGCAGTCCTTTTTTGTTTAAATGCTTATTCGGGATGAATAATTTTACGATAGTTTTGTTATGATTTCAGCGATAGTCAGTTCTTGCTGCTCGCCTTTTTGCATATCCTTCAGCATTATGGTGCCTTTCTCAAGCTCGTTTTCTCCCACTATCGCTACAAATGGAATGCGGTTGTCGTTGGCATAGCCCATCTGTTTTTTCATTTTTGCGTTTTCCGGATATACTTCGCATGAAATCCCGGCTTTGCGCAGCTCTTTTGCGTATTTCAACGATGCGGCTGATTCTTTTTCTCCGAAGTTCACGAACATCAGTTTGGTTGTGGCTTGTGCCTCGGAAGGGTAGAGGCTAAGCTGGTTGAGTACGTCGAAAATGCGGTCGGCTCCGAACGAGATTCCCACTCCCGACACTCCGTCCAATCCGAAAACCCCGGTAAGGTTGTCGTAACGGCCACCTCCGGTGATGCTGCCTATCTGCACATCGTTGGCCTTCACTTCGATGATAGTGCCGGTGTAATAGTTCAGACCTCTTGCGAGCGACACGTCAAGCTCCAATGCGGCTTCTATTCCGGCAGCTTCAGTACCGTTGATTACGTATTTAAGCTCTTCGATGCCTTTCATCCCTGTCTCTGACGATGCAAGCAGCTTTGAAAGACTCTCCAATTTTTCTTCGTTGGTTCCGCTTAACGACAGCAACGGTTGCAACTGGTCAACGGCCTCTTGGCTTATGCCTTTCTCCAGCAGCTCGGCATTGACGTTTTCGATGCCTATTTTGTCTATTTTGTCGATAGCGACTGTTATATCGACAATTTTTTCCGGTTCTCCGATTATTTCGGCAATTCCGCTGAGCACTTTCCGGTTGTTTAATTTTATCGTTATGCTTATTCCGAAGCGGCGGAACACTTCGTCGATTATTTCAAGCAGGTCGATTTCGTTGAGCAGCGAATCTGTGCCGATTACATCGGCATCGCATTGATAGAATTCGCGGTAACGTCCTTTTTGTGGACGGTC
>JADIMC010000102.1 GCA_017694955.1 Candidatus Limisoma faecipullorum | reverse complement strand
GTGACAGTATTGGAAATCACCAATGCATCTCCGAAGCAGCCGCAATCAGCCACCGGATCATAGATTGCGACATATGCCGTAAGCGGAAGCATAAATGCCATTATAGCCAAAGCCAACCAGACTGCCACCCTTCTGAATGAGCCTATGAACAGCAAGAAACCGATAGTGAATTCCGCTAAAGGCATCATCACGGCAACCACGTCAACATAAGGCAATGCCCAGTCCCAGCCGAAAGCATTGATATAATCGGTCACCTTGTAAATCACTCCCCACAGGTCGATTCCCTTCACGAAGCCTGAGAAAATGAAAACAGCTCCGACTACCCAGCGCAATGCCACTACAGCGAACGGCTGAATGCGTTGACAAGCCACCTTTACCCGGTCCAGACTATCCGCCATATTCCAATTTAATCAGGGCGAATAACGAATAGTTGACCATATCCATATAATTGGCGTCAACACCTTCCGAGACAAGCGTCTCGCCCTTGTTGTCCTCTATCTGTTTTGTACGGTAGATTTTTGTCAGAATAATATCTGTGTACGAGCTTACACGCATCGACCGCCACGCCTCGTCATAGTCGTGATTCTTGGCGAGCATAAGGTCAACTGTCTTTTTCATATAGGCATCATATAGCTCCACCGCCTTATCCGACGAAATATCCTTCCCGTCACTGAAACCCAGCGACAGCTGTATCAAGCCGATTATGCCATAGTTTACTATGGCGATGAATTCCGGACGGATTCCCTCGTCAACCATTGCATTGCCTTTAGTCTCCAACGTCCTGATACGGTTAGCCTTTATCAGCAGCTGGTCAGTTATCGACTCCGGACGCATTATCCGCCAAGAAGGTCCATAATCGTGAAGCTTCTTCACGAATATGTCACGGCAAACGGAAATCACACGCTCAAACTGCTTCTTTGTATCTTTACTATTATCCATACGCTTCAAAATTTCCCCAAAGTTATAAAAAGTATGGCTAAGAAAACGTTTCATCCAAGGAAATTTTGGCATATGGGAATTTATACGTAACTTGGCACAAATATTCTATAGCAATGACAAAACTCAAAATAGGCGACGAATGGTGGACAACACCTACCGAAAGCGACAACGGCAATCTGATAATGGTGACCGGACGCCGCAACGTGGAGCCAGCGATGAACTCCGGAAAATTCAACGACCGCATAGAAATAACGTGGAAATACCAGCCTGACAAAGGAGGCATGCCTGACTTCGACACATCGTCGCTTATGGAACAGGTGACTGATGCCATCAACAGCATATTCAAGAAAGATGAGGCAGCCGTAATGACCGGCATCTACACCGGCGACGGGCAGCGCAACTGGGTGCTCTACACCCTCAATCCCCGCAAATTCCAGTATATGCTCAACCAAGCTCTTGCCAAGTTTGAACTTCTCCCGATTGAAATTTATGCCGAGAAAGACCCGGAATGGCTCGAATACAAGGAAATGAGGGAACTCACCGAAATCGCCGACGGCGACTGAAGCACGCTGTTACTACCCCAAGCATCCGCTCACCGTAAAAGCCGTAAACAAAAAAGCCTTGTATAATACACTTCTAATCTTGTAACCATATAAGGAAACCTTACAATTGACAATATGGCACTTTTGTTATGCATAGTTTACAAAAAAGAGAATTTTACAGACTTATAGATTAAATATTCTTAAATGTAATGCCAATTGTTGCCTACATAAAAAAATTAGCTGTAATTTAGCCGCGTCAAATCGTTAATTTTAACGATTGAGATTGTTAAATTAGAAACCAATTTAATATTTGTATTATGAAAATAACAAATCAGAAACTAATGCTCGCCACATTGACAACAGCGGCATTAATCACGGTATCACCGATGTTGTGGGGCAGTGAAGGCAATAATGAAGAAAACTTTTTTATAAAAACCGCCACAGGCACACCGGCGGCAGAAACAGATTTCACGGAAGCGGCAAAAAACACGATTGACTGTGTTGTCAGCATAAAAAGCTTCGCGACACCACGCCAGCAAAGCATATCACCGTTCAGCGACCCGTTCTTCGAATTCTTTTTCGGTCCAGGCTCAGGCGGCAGCCAGCGCCGCCAACAGGAGTCGAAGCCGCGACAGCTCGGCCTTGGCTCCGGTGTGATAATTAAAGAAGACGGCTACATTGTGACCAACAACCACGTGATTGAAGGCGCCGAGAAATTGGAAGTGACGCTCAACGACAACAAATCGTACAACGCCACCGTAATCGGAGCGGACGCAGCCACCGACCTTGCTTTGCTTAAAATCGATGCAGAAGGCCTGTCGGCCATCACATTCGGCAATTCCGACGACCTGAAAGTAGGCGAATGGGTACTTGCAGTAGGCAACCCATTCGGGTTCACATCGACAGTCACCGCCGGCATAGTCAGCGCAAAAGCAAGAAGCATCGGCTCTGCCACACATAGCCGCCAGATGGGCATCGATGCCTTCATACAGACCGACGCAGCCGTAAACCCGGGCAACAGTGGAGGCGCGCTTGTCAACACGAGAGGCGAGCTTGTCGGCATTAATACTGCCATCTACTCTCAAACAGGCAACTACACTGGATATTCTTTCGCAATCCCGACATCGATAGTGCAAAAAGTGATAACCGATATTATGAAATACGGCACAGTGCAACGCGCAGTACTCGGTATCACGTTCATTGAACTGACCCCAGAGCTGAAAGAGCAAAAAGACATAGAAGCGCCTGTGAATGAAGGAATCTACGTGAACAGCGTTGAAGATATGAGCTCGGCAAAAGAGGCCGGCATAGAATCAGGCGACGTGATTACCGAAATGAATGGAACCAAAGTGCGCAACTCTGCAGAAATGCAGGAAACGATGAGCCGCCTGTATCCTGGTGACAAAGTGACTATCAAGCTATACCGCGGAAAGAGTGTGAAAACCGTGACTACCACACTCAAAAATTCACAAGGCAACACGACGCTCACCAAGAGCACCGACTTCACAGCACTCGGCTGTGCGTTCAAGAAAGTGCCGGATAAGACAAAATCGCAGCTCGGAATCAGCGGAGGCGTACAGGTTGCAGGACTTAAAGCCGGAAAATTCAAGGACGCAGGAATCACTGAAGGTTTCATAATCCTGACAATCAACGATGTCCCGGTCAATTCACAAAGTGACGTAGAGCAAATCTACAACGAAATCATGCGCGATTCGTCGCCTAATAAAGTGATGTTCATCACAGGACTTTACCCGACAGGCAAGCGCGGCTATATGGCAGTACCACTTGCAGAAGAAGAATAGAATTTAAAATAACGGCAACAAGACCGGGC
>JADIMC010000101.1 GCA_017694955.1 Candidatus Limisoma faecipullorum | reverse complement strand
CAAATAATCAAGTCCTTCGCGCACTATTCTCTGAAGCTCCAGTTTCGACGTGTCGATGAACTCGCACAATGCAAAATCCTCCGGAGCGACCTCATATATTCCAAGCTGCTCCATCTTATCAATATCCTTTGCCAGAATCGCCTTTATCAGATATTCCGAATAAATGTCCATCGGAAACACCTTATCATATTCACCAGCCATTATTATCGCGCGCTCCGAGCCGTTGATTCTCGCATCGAAATGGTACTTTTTGTTCTTCCCCTCAAGCCATGAAAAGAAACAATGGCTGAAACTGTATTTCTTAAGACTCAATGACGCCCATCCCATAAATTCCGACTCACGCGAGTTCTCAGGAATAACAGTCACCTGCCTGAATGGGAAATGCAAATACCCGTCAATACTTTCCTTCATACCAGTAAGCACATTGCCCGATATTATACGGCACTTATCGACACATTCCGTAAGATTGTCCTTAAGCAACACTTCAAAAGGCATACCTGCCACCGCCTTCAGCAGAGCCGGCGACTTCACACATTCTCCGGTCACCGCCACAATACACGAAAAATCGACATACCCCTTCGTGAACAAATGCCCTATCCTGACCACCGTGTCAGCATCGAGCGTCCAGACGATCTCACCTTTATTGACAGGTTTTATATTGGCAATTTGCACCCCTGCATTACCTGCAGGATGAGGGCCTTTGACAACAAAAGTCTCAGAATGCGGCGTTTCCACAACCGAATCCTCACGGCAGCAAACATACACCTTGCCCGGCGTCAGTTTAGCCAGTACCGCAATGCCCTTTTCAAAAAAAGATGTATTATTATTTAATAAGGTATAGGCAGAAGCAAGCGGAGCACTATCGAAAGCCGTGACAAAAATGTCGCGCGGCACAGCGGCTTTACCAGCATCCGGAACCACATCATACGGACGCTGGCGCATAAACGCCCACAATCCGGAACGTTGCAACGTAAGCCTTATTTCATCCGCACTGGCATCCGCACCGGCATCGAACATCGAATGTCCGTCAGAATGGTCTGCCTCGATTTCCACCCTCAGAATCTTTCTGCGTTCACCACGCACAACCCTTGCGACAGTACCAGCGACAGGAGAAACAATGGCGATATTCTCATTATTCTTGTCGTACAACACCCGCTCGCCGGCACAGACCGTATCACCCTCTTTTTTTGCGAGCTTCGGCACGATACCATAATAATCCTCAGGAAAGACAGCATATCGATTAGCCGCACCTGCACAAACGACATCATTGCCAGACACATCTCCCACAAGTCGCAAATCGAGTCCTTTCCTTATTTTAATTGAATTCGACATAATATGGCATAAGTTGAAGTCCTATTTAAAACACCCCCAAAATTACTATAAATTTATGTCATACGACAGCTTTTCAGGATAAAGTTTCTACCATTGGTTAAAAATCGTCCACAAAGCTATAAAAAAGGTGATAAAACGGTAAAAAAGGTACAATGTGTTTTGGATATGTAAAATTAATATGATATTTTTGCCAATATTTTATGGGGTATATTCTTTCTACGGTAGTAGTTGCGGAAAAGCCAAAGGCATTTCCAACACAAGAAAAAGAACAAACCTACGTTATATGAAAAGATTAATTATTAACTAATAACTAACTATTTTTTTAATAACAAAATTTTCAAAATTTAATTATGGAAGCTCAAAAGCCTAACACTCCACAAAAACCTGTGGCAGCAAAGTCGAAAACTGAAGCTACGCACAAAGTGCGCGGTATTAAGAATGCCTTCTTGGTTATCTTATGCTGTTTTGTAATTGCAGTGTTGCTGTTCATTTTCTGGTTCGGTGACGAATCTCACTTTGAAAACGGACACCCGATTGACCTCGTAGGTACAATCTACAAAGGTGGTGTAATCGTGCCTATCATCCAAACATTACTTTTGACTGTAATCGTTCTTTCTGTAGAACGTTGGATTGCCCTCCACAGTGCAAAAGGCACAGGCAGCATCAGCAAATTCGTTGCTAACGTAAAAGCAGCTTTGGCTAAGAACGACATCGAAGGCGCACAAAAACTCTGCGCTAAGCAAAAAGGTAGCGTTGCAGCCGTTGTTTCTGCAGCTTTGGTTAAATACAAAGAAATGGATCAGAACACAATCCTGACAAAAGAGCAGAAGCTTACTTCATTGCAGCAGGCTGTTGAAGAGGCTACAGCATTGGAAATGCCTTCATTGCAACAGAACTTGCCGATTGTCGCTACAATGACCACTCTTGGTACACTTGTCGGACTTCTCGGTACTGTGATCGGTATGATCAAGTCATTCCAGGCATTGTCTGCATCAGGTGCTCCTGACTCAACAGAACTTTCTGCCGGTATTTCCGAGGCACTTGTGAACACTGCATTCGGTATCTGTACTGGTGCGTTCGCTGTAATTTCTTACAACTTCTACACAAACAAGATTGATAACCTTACTTACGCAATCGACGAAATCGGTTTCTCAATCGTACAAACATTCTCTGCAACTCACTAATTCTGTAACAAGGTAAATTTAATAATATGGGAAGAGTAAAAATCAAAAGGAAGAGTACCCTCATCGACATGACGGCGATGAGTGACGTTACTGTACTTTTGCTTACATTCTTCATGTTGACATCTACCTTCTTGCAGAAAGAGCCAGTGATTGTGAATACACCGTCTTCGGTATCGGAGATTAAGGTTCCGACATCAGAATTGGTAACAATCCTTGTTGATCAGGAACGCCGTGTATTCATATCAATCGCAGGTTCTCAGGACAGTACATGGTCAAGTGAGCGTGTACGCAAAGATGTGTTGATTCGCGCAGCGAACCTTTACAACGAAACTCATAAGAACAAGATTGAATTTACGCAGCAACAAGTAAACACATTCGCTAAAATCAATATGTTCGGTTATCCTCTCGCAAGCCTTGGCGAATTTCTCGACCAACCGCAATCGAAGCAGGACGAACTTGTTGACCCGTCAAAGAATCCCAATGCAGGAATTCCAATCGACGACAACAAAGATTTGACAAAGCCGAACGAATTCCAGATTTGGATGAATGCAATTTACAATGTTTCGCGTGACGTTATGGACAAAGACGGCAAGACCTTCGAATCTGCAATCAAGAAAGGTGAAGGTATCGCCATCAAAGCCGATAAGGAAACTCCTTATGAGGTGGTTCACGTTGTAATGGACAACCTGCAAACATTGAAGATGAATAGATTTAGTTTAATGACCGCATTAAAGTCGGAAGAGGAATAATCATATGGCACAGATAGAAACAGGTGGCGGTGACGGCAAAGGCAAGGGCCGCCAGAAAAAGATGCAAATCCATGTCGACTTCACTCCGATGGTTGACATGAACATGTTGCTGATTACGTTCTTCATGCTCTGTACCACTATGATTAAGTCACAGACTTTGCAAATAAGTCTTCCGACCAACGAGAAAGTGGATCAGGCTGAACAGAACAAAGTAAAACAATCCGAAGCAATTACGATCATCGTCGATTCAGACCGCGATGAACCGGACGGAACAAAACCTGGTAGAGTAAAGAAAAACTATGTTTACTACTACGAAGGCAAGCCGGGCGGCGAAATGGGTATAGTTGACAACGATGGTAACGGTATGCTTGACAACAACAACCTGAAAGAAATCGAATTCTTGGGCAACGTCAACGGACAGGCACAAGGAATCCGCGCAATCCTCAGAGAGCGCAACAAGCAGGTTGTCGAGAAAGTGGACAAATTGAAAGAGGAATGGCGTGCCAAGAAAATCACTGATGAACAATATCAGGAGACGGCTAAACAATATAGAAATGACTCTACATTGAAGCGCCCGACCGTAATCATCAAAGCCACGGCAGCCGCATCGTATGAGACTTTGGTTAACGCCCTTGACGAGATGCAGATTAACAGTATCAGCAAATATCAGATTGACAACTTGAACGCAAGCGACTCTGCACTTTTGCTTGATTACCTCAAAGCTCATCCTCGCAACTAAGATGAATTGATCAATATTTATTAACGCTAAAAAAGAAAATCAGATATGGCAAAAGATGTAGATCTTTCATCAAAAGAATGGTGTGACCTTATATTTGAAGGCAAGAATAAAGATTTCGGCGCATATCAGCTCCGCAAGCACTCCGATGGACGCCACAACAAGGCTATGCTCTATGTCATCATAGGCGTAATCGTAATCGGATTGATTCTGAGCGCTGTCAACTTTGCATTGGAACGCGCTGCCGCACAAATCACTGACGAAGCAAGCCAAGAGCTTGTCACAGTGGATATGGGTGAGCAGGAAGAGGAAGAACCGGAAGAAGAGATGGTACAAATCGAGGAAGAGAAACCGGAAGTACTTCCGGAGGAAATCCTCAACACCATCAAAGTTACGGAACTTCAGATTGCTGACGATGAAGATGTGACAGCAGAAGACGAAATCAAGTCACAGGACGAATTGCAAGAGACACAGACTGCATTCGGCCAGGCGAACGTTGACAAAGGTACCGACGACTTGAACGTCGTACGTACTCTCAAAGACGAGGTAATCGTCGAGGAGAAGAAACCGGAACCTGAGAAGGTGTTCACCGCCGTTGAGCAAATGCCTCAATTCCCTGGTGGCGATGCTGAATTAATGAAGTGGCTCAGCAAGAACATCAAATACCCGACAATGGCAATGGAAAACAACATCCAAGGCCAGGTTATCGTACAATTCGTTGTAACGAAAACCGGTGACGTTGGCGAGGTTAAGGTGGTACGTAGCGTTGACAAGGACCTCGACCGCGAGGCAGTCCGCGTCTGCAAGTCGCTTCCGAAATTCATCCCAGGCAAAATGAACGGACAGGCCGTGAACGTATGGTACACGCTTCCTGTACGCTTCAAACTCCAAGGATTGAACTAATCATTTGAAACTATTCATAAAAGAGGGTGCGTCGTAATGAGCGATGCACCCTTCTTTCGTCAATTACACAAATGCTGTTCATTTTCTTCAGTCCGCAATATTCTGACTATCACATATCGTTTATATTAAAAGCGATGACAAATTAGAGGGAGCATCATTTTGACATGTCCGCTAATTTGTATGAAACATCCACCGAAGCATTAACTTGTATAGCAGCAATTTGTCATCCGCTGAAACTTGCAAAAATCAGCTTCCTTATATCAGTTTATTCAGAACAATATGCATTGGACTCTCTCTTAGTTTACGTCATTTACATATTCTTAACCTTTTAAATTGATAGGTGAAAGTTTTTATGACTATCTTTATAAAAAATAAGCACTTAATCTCCTGACGAGAATTATTGGCATATCAATATGTCGGAATTTTAATGTAAATTTATAATATTATGAAAACGAACTATTTACTTAGAGTGTTACTGCTTATGACGACAATATCGCCGGCAGCTGTAGCGTTAGGCGCTAACATAGAAGTGGATGGTATATATTATGATTATTCTATAGTCAATAAGACTGCAAGTGTAACTGAAAATCCAGCCGGTTATTCTGGCGACATAGTTATTCCTGAAACCATACAAATTGATGGAGACACATATGTTGTCACAAGTATAGGCTCCAGTGCTTTCAATGGTTGCATCGCTTTGACCACGATTGACATTCCTGCCAGTGTCACTGAAATAGAGTATTCTGCATTTGCCGGTTGCAGCAGCCTGACATATATTGACATACCTACCAGTCTGACATCAATTGGGGATTATGCGTTTTTCGCTTGTGGTCTTGAGGCTGTAAACATATCCGATTTATCAGCATGGTGCAAAATAGATTTCTTTAATTCAACTTCAAATCCTTTATACTATGCTCATAATTTATATTTGAACGGTGACCTGCTTACGCATTTGACCATACCAGCCGACATTACAAAAATTAAAAACTCCGCATTTTCTGGCTGCAGCAGCCTCACTTCTATTGATCTGCCTGATGGTTTAACCGAAATCGAGAATAATGCATTTGAGTATTGCAGCGGTCTGACATCGATAGAGTTGCCAAACGGTTTGACCACAATCAGAAGTGGGACGTTTGGCGGTTGCACCGGTCTTACTTCAATCAACATTCCTGCCGGAGTAACCTCAATCGGAAGTTCTGCTTTTTTAGGGTGCAGCAGCCTTACTTCAATCGATCTCCCTGCCGGAATAACCTCAATCGAAAGTGGGACATTTTCCGGTTGCAGCAGTCTTACTTCGATTAATATCCCTGCCGGAGTAACCTCAATCGGAAATTGGACATTTTCTGGTTGCAGCAGCCTTACTTCAATCGACATTCCTGCCGGAGTGACCACAATCGGAAGTTGGACATTTCATAATTGCAGCGGTCTTACTTCAATTGATCTGCCTGATGGTTTGACTAAAATCGAGAACTATACGTTTTTAGGGTGCAGTAACCTAACATCGATAAAGTTGCCAGACGGTTTGACCACAATTGGAAATGAAACGTTTTCTTATTGCAGCAGCCTTACTTCAATCGACCTCCCTGCCGGAGTGACCACAATCGGAAGCTCTGCGTTTGAGAATTGCAGCAGCCTGACATCAGTTGATTTGTCTGATAGTTTGACTGAAATCGGACATCATGCGTTCTCCGGCTGTGACGGATTGTCGGAGATTGTGTCGAAGAATCCAGTTCCTCCAGTAGCCTCGGAGTCGTCGTTTGACGACCGTCATTATATGCATTGTATATTGAGAGTGCCGCAGAACGCGGTTGACGACTACAGGAATGCCGATGTATGGTGCAATTTCGCGGTCATAGTGGGTGAATTTGGCGGTGTAGGAGATGTTGACAACAATACGGTGACTGTAACAATCAACGGCGGCGACATAGTAGTCGGCGGCTTAAAGCCAGGCGAGGAAGTTAAGGTCTATAACCTCGCAGGTCAGCTCATCCACAGCGGCACTGAAACCACCATCTGCAGCCTACCCGACGGCCTCTACATAGTGAGAGCGGCCGGACAGATTTTCAAGGTCGCACTATAGCTTAATTGTGGCTGCCAATAGGTCACAATTTTAAGATATGGGGTGCCATAATCCAATTGCTTCTTTGATGTGAATCCTTACATCAAACAGTGGGACATTTGACGTATCCTCCCCTTGTTACGAAGCTTCAGCTGAGTCATAGAAAAAAAGTAAGCGCAGCCCCTATCGCTCGCAACTCGAAATAAACGGTATAAAAAGGGTTATCAGCAAAACCAAGCTGATAACCCCTTAACCTAAATCAAAGCTGCAATCTCCAGCCTACGCCTCATTCGCAATTTTCTTGTTTTCGGCAAGCTGCTCTTTGCTCAAAAGAGAATTCATCTCCTTCACAATTGCTTGAATACCGTCGTCAAACTCCTTCAACAATTCCTTATAACAATTCTTGAAATAAGCAGTATGTGCCTTGCGATATGCCTTACGGTCGCCATCAAACGAAAGTTTGCACGTTTTGTCGAACGCAACAGAAACATTTGCAATCTTCTCCGTAAGAAGCACCAACACATCATCAATCACCTTATAAGCCTTATTCTCATCAATGTTGTCATAATAATCAAGGATGAAAGCAGTCTCTCCGGCAACATCAGCCGCCATCATTTTCATGTACTTCTTTAAATCTCTTTTGTTAGCCATAGTAATACTTATTTTAAATTATAACCTATCCAGCACAGTAGAAATCAAACGCTTCATAGAGCCCTTATAATGCGTGTCTGCCGTATTTGAAATCCTGCCGGCAATAATTGCGCATATTGTAACAGCCTTATGCCCCATCAGTTTTGCCAGCCCCTGAAGCATAGCACTCTCCATTTCAAAATTAGTGATTTTTCTACCTTTATATTCAAACTTATGAAGCAGCTCCTTGTACCGGCTCTCAGCAAGAGGCAACCGCAACTCACGGCCCTGCGGTCCATAAAAACCGTTGGCTGTGATAGTGACACCCAAATGCATCTCCGGAGTGACAAGCCGACGTACAAGTTCCTCATCAGCATCCACCACATACGGATGATTCCATAACGGTTTCCAATCGCATTGACGGATAAACTCGTTTTCAAACTCCACATCACGGAATTTCTCCGAATCGCGATAGAAATGGAAAGCGCCGTCTATCCCAAGCGCCTTTTCCGCCACCACCATAGAGCCGACAGGCACGTCCTCCTGTATGCTGCCGGAAGACCCTATACGGACCATCGTAAGCTGGTGGAAGTCATCGCGCACGGTACGTGTAGAAAAATCTATGTTGGCAAGAGCATCCAATTCGTTAATCACAATATCTATATTGTCAGCACCTATACCGTGCGAGACACACATAACAGGCTTGCCCTTAAAAATTCCACAAACAGTATGGAACTCACGATTACTTACCTCCGCCGTACGCTCGTCAAAGAATGAAGCCACAAGATCGACCCTCGCCGGGTCGCCTACGAGTATGATTCTGTCACAAAGCATCTCCGGCTTTATATGGAGATGGAATATCGAATTATCATCATTGATAATCAATTCCGAAGGAGATATCTTTCTTTCCATATATGTATGATTTTTAATTTATAAAGATACAAAGAACATACGGGAAAAAGAAACTATTCTGCGTTAATAATCATTTAAGACCGGAAATCAACCTGAATGTCTGGAAAGCCGTACGTCGTAAATTCGCTGAGGCAACTTCCGGCCGCATCGATTCTTCCTCAGAAAGCACCCCTGACTGAATAGGAAAAACCGCTAAGAAACCAGCCGCATTAAGTATTTGAGCATCCTTCACATCTGCAGTAAAAGCAATGACAGGAGCATCATACCTCCGTGCCCACTTGCATACACCATAGGGAGCCTTACCCAGCAAGGTCGTGGCATCCATACGCCCCTCTCCAGTCACTACAATATCAGCACCGGCAACAACGTCGTCAAAACCCATCATACCAATCACCGCATCTATACCACAAACGGCATCCGCGCCAAGCATCGAGCACAACGTGCCACCTATTCCACCAGCCGCGCCTGCATATCTCAATGTCTGCACATCCACCCCTGTCGTTTCAAGCAATATATTGGCAAACGACCTCAAACCGTCATCAAGCAATCCTACAGTGACCTCATCAGCACCCTTCTGAGGAGCAAAAACATATGCAGCCCCTTCTATACCATAAAATCTGACATCTACATCGCACAGCAGCGTAAACCGGCACTCCTTTAATTCCGGCATTGCGCAAGTCGAATCAACGGCACATATTTCCACAAGATTTTTCCCGCAAGGAAACAACAGATTTCCATCAATGCCAACAAAACGATACCCAAGGCTTGCAAGAATACCCGTAGCCGCATCGTTGGTAGCGCTTCCGCCAAGTCCGATCATAAACTTCCTATACCCTTTGCAAATCGCGTCCTTAATCTGCTCTCCAGTACCCAGCGTAGATGTAATCAAAGGATTCCGCCCGGCCGCATCAAGCGATGCCAGCCCTGAAGCCGCTGCAACGTCAACGACAACCGTATCACCATTAATCACGCCATAACGTGCCGGCAATGACTTGCCGGAAGGTCCGTGAACAATATTCTCGGTCCACAATCCACCTAATGAATCAACTAAAGCAGCAGCCGTGCCATCGCCGCCATCGGCAACAGGCATCATTACAACGTCGCAATCAGGTACGGCATCCATTACACCCTGCCTTATCGCCGCATTCACTTCTATCGAAGAAAGCGAGCCCTTGAATTTATCTGCCGCCACCAATACTTTCATAACCGAAAACGAAAGAATTGCATATAATCATCCTATAATGAAGGCATAACCGCTCACACATACAGTCAGATGCATTGCAAAACGATTATGCCTAATCTTCTATGGAAACGAAATCCTATATTATTATAAAGGACGAATTTAACGCTTGGAAAGAAATTCTTTAATTTCCGCAACAGTATGCTCAACCGTGTAACCGAACTTCTCTTCCAACACCTTAGCCGGAGCGGAGTAGCCGAAATGGTCCAATCCGGAGATTTTGGCATCCGTACCCACAACAGGCAACAACGTTGAAGATATGCCCGATGTCTTTGCAAATACAGGCTTATCACGAGGAATCAAAGCATTGCGATATGCCTCAGGCTGATTCATATACAAGCCGACAGACGGCACAGAAACGACACGCGACTTAACGCCCTCCGCCTTCAACTGTTCGGCAGCCTTGACAAGCAGCAGAACATCAGAGCCGTTGCCGACAAGCACCACGTCAGGATTATCACAATCTACAACAGAATATCCCCCGTGCACCATCTCCAATGCCTCTTCATAACGGTCACCGTTCTTTGCAGGCAAATCTTCCACATTCTGACGCGTCAGAATCAAGCCTGTAGGCGAATCCGTGTTCTCCATTGCCATCTTCCAGGCAATTGTCGTCTCGGCACTGTCGGCAGGACGGAGAACAAGCATACTGTTCTTGCCTGAGTGATTCTTAATCTCTTCCATCAGACGGATTTGAGCCTCCTGTTCCACCGGCTCATGCGTAGGCCCGTCTTCACCGACACGGAAAGAATCGTGCGACCACACATACTTCACAGGCAATTCCATCAATGCCGCCATACGGATAGCAGGCTTCATATAATCAGAAAAAACAAAGAATGTACCGCAAGCCCCAAACATACCTCCATGAAGAATCACGCCATTGATAATGGAAGCCATTGTGAGCTCCGCAACACCTGCCTGCAGGAATCTTCCATCGAAATTACCAGGAGCAAGCACGCTGCCGCATTTCTTTATGAAGCCTTCCGTCTTGTCGCTGTTCGACAAATCAGCGGAAGATACAATCATATTGTTAAGTTTCGTACCAAGTTCAGCCAACACATCTTCCGAAGCGGTACGCGTCGGGATACCCGGCTTATGAGCAATGCTCTTATAATCAATTTCCGGCATTTTGCCGTCAATCCAATTCTGCAATTCGGCTGCGAGTTTCGGATTAGCCTCTTTCCATTCAGCAAATTCAGCTTTGCGTTTCGCCACAATCTTCTTCAGCTCTTCTTTACGCTCCGCATACAACCGCTTCGTCTCCTCAAACACTACCCACGGATCGTTCGGGTCACCACCAAGATTCTCAACTGTCTTTTCATAGCTTGCCCCGGATTTGCTTATAGGATTACCGTGGGTACTGCATTTGAACTCGAAATTCTTACCGTCGGCCGTGACACATCCCTTGCCCATAATCGTGTTTCCGATTATAAGCGTAGGACGCTTCGTCTCTTTTATGGCATTCTCAAGCGCACCTGCAATTTCCAACGGGTCGTTGCCATCAATCTCGATTACGTTCCAGTTCCATGCACGGTATTTGGCAGCCGTATCCTCATTAGTCACCACATCAACCATTGTGGCAAGCTGCACCTTGTTGCTGTCGAAAAACATAATCAGATTGCTCAATCCAAGCAATCCGGCAATACGGCCAGCACCTTGCGAAATCTCCTCCTGAATACCGCCATCGGAAATCAACGCATATATCTTATGAGAAACGATTTCACCAAAATGCGCAGCTATGCAGCGCTCTGCAATGGCAGCACCGACAGCCATTACATGTCCCTGCCCCAACGGACCAGAGCTATTCTCTATACCACGCTTCACGTCCAATTCCGGATGCCCCGGAGTGGCGCTCTGCCACTGGCGGAACTGCTTCAAATCGTCAATCGAATATTTGCCACACATCGCAAGCACACTATAAAGCATTGGCGACATATGACCGGGATCGAGGAAAAATCTGTCCCTTGCAAACCAGTCCGGATCTTCCGGATCATATACTAAGAAGTTAGAATACAACACATTTAAAAAATCAGTGCCGCTCATCGAGCCGCCCGGATGTCCGGACTTAGCAGCTTCAACCATAGCAGCCTCCAAAATTCTAAGATTGTCCGCCGCTTTGTTCATCTGGTTTGCGTCCATTTATATTTTGTGATTTTATAGTTGAAAAATTCCTTTTATGCAAAAATACATATAATGTTTCAGTTTCCGAAATTTATTTTAAAAAGAATTCTGCCGTTCATTTTCTTTCAAAACGAACGGCAGAACTTTTATTTCAGAATCATTCGACTCTACGCTTTCTTCACACGGCTGCCCACAAGTGCATAGAACAACTGGTATGCAACCAGCGCAAACACAAGCCAGAAGCTCGACAGATAGCTTGACAGCCCTCCATCACCCACAATCATACTTTGGATGAACGGCCAGATACCGCCACCACAAACCATCACCATAAATATACCGGAAGCCACCTGAGTGTATTTGCCCAAGCCGGAAACCGACAGATTGAAAATCGCGCCCCACATCACAGATGTGCAAAGACCGCAGAGGATGAGGAACAGCACGCTTATAGGCAATACGACTGTGGTAATTTCAAAACCGTTCTCCTTGTCGATGCCGAACATGCCTACCGTAGTCGATTCCGGCAAATTGATGGCCAATGCAAGGAACACAAGCCCTACGAAAGCCACAAAAGCAAGCATCGCGCGGCTCGACACCTTCCCGCCCACGGCACCGCCAATCAGACGGCCGACAAGCATCAGCAACCAATACACACCAGACACGGCACCTGCCGTCGCCGCTGCGGTTGACACCGTTGCAGGATTTTCTTTCAGATAATTCTCAACATACTGCAATGAGAAATTTGCGATTCCTACCTCAACACCCACATAGCAGAAGATTGCCACTACGCCAAGCACAAAATTACGATACTTGAACGCGCCGGAGGCCTTCACTTCTTCCGTTTTCTGACCTAATGTAGGAGATTCCGGCAATTTAGAGAAGTAAATTACCAAGAAAGCCGCAGCAAAAATGCCCATCGCCATATAGAACACAGCATTGGCATCGGCAATTGAAGTGGCATTCTGTCCCATCAACGCACCGACAACCATCGGGGCGAGTGTTGCGCCAAGCGAGTTGCACGCTCCGCCGAACTGCACGAGCTGATTACCCTGATTCTCGTTCTTTCCAAGACTGTTAAGCATCGGGTTAACAACCGTGTTAAGCATACACATAGAGAAACCAGAAACAAATGCACCAATCAGATAAATCACGACACTTGTAGTCACATCACCGATGAATTGCGACATAAACGTAATCAATACACCGATAAAACCTACAGAAACCGCACCCAGCGATGTGATTCTGTAACCTTTCTTCTGCAACATCATACCAGCCGGCAATCCCATGAATGCATAGGCAATAAAATTGGCAAGTGTACCAAGTTGAGTCAGGATGGCGTTACCGCCTGTCATCTTCTTAATCACACTTCCCAACGGATTCTGATAGCCTGTAACAAACGCTATCATAAAGAACAAAGCAAACATTATGATTATAGGCAATACATAATTCTTGCTCTGCTGCTGATTGCTAATAGTTTTTTCCATAAATTTACCTTTTAATTCTAAGGTTTAATATTAAGTTTGTTATTAAATTTATTTACTTTTTATGCGCCAAAATTACAATTTTTCCGACAACACAACAAAAAGAGCATCAAAAAAAGGCTTAATATTCACGCTCGCCGAAAATCGAAGTGCCGATACGCACCATTGTACTACCCTCTTCCATCGCTATACGATAGTCCTCGCTCATTCCCATGCTCACCGTCCTGAAATAATCCTTACCAGCCATCGCTCCCGATGAGAGATAATCAAAGACACGGCGAATCTCGCGAAATTCCTTATGTATTTCCGCATCATTGTCCGTATTAGTTGCCATTCCCATCACACCACAAATCCTGACATTGTGCAAAGAATCGATCACACCGGAATCGACCAAAGCTTCGCATTCATCACACGTAAATCCGAACTTCGTGGTTTCAAGCGCCACGTGCAATTGCAAAAGCACATCCGTGACCCTGCCTATCCGCTCAGATTCCCGATCAACCATACGCAACAATTTCTCGCTGTCGATACTTTGAATCAAAGCTACGGAAGGAACAAGCTGACGCACCTTGTTTGTCTGCAAATGACCGATAAAATGCCATTTAATTTCAGAAGGCAACAAAGGTTCCTTCTTCACAAGCTCTTGCACACGGCTTTCGCCAAAAAGAATCTGCCCGGCATCATACGCCTCACGTATTATAGCGGCAGGATGGAACTTTGAAACGGCAACAAGACTAACTCCTGGAAAAAGTGAATCCCGTACCGACTTTATATTTTCAGCGACAGAAAGCATTATTCATCCTTCCCGCTAAGATTCTCCTTGTAAACATCCACAATCATAGTCTCCGTGATGGAAGCAATCTCATAATCAGCCATCGTGCCTTTCATCCCTGCCACGAAATTGTCGTATGCAGTCTTGAAATCAGCGGCCTGTACCATTATATAATTGGCGGTCTTTTTTTCAACAGCCGTCTTTTCGTCAATCGTGATGAAATTCACTTTCACTTTATACCAGCGGTCGCCGTTCTCGTCCCAGAATATCTCCGCCGTGTTAGTGCGCTTCACGGCCGACACCTTGAACTCTCCGGAAATAAAAGGAGTAATTTCCTCCGTTATCCTCGCTTCTGCTTCCGTAAACGACAATGCATCCACAAGATATGGCTCCGTAACAGTTTTCTGCTGACCGTTTTCCGAAAGCTTATCATATTTTACCTTACATTCAAACCAAGTTGCCATAATTTTTCTTACAATTTATCAGATTAATAAACAATTAACTCCGCAGACACACCACAGAGCCTATAATAACGCTACAAAATTATTAATTTTAATCGTATCCGCAACGCATCCTCGACTTTATTTCCCATATGATTTGCATAAAAAAAAACACCTGCGACAAATGTCATCAAAAACCTACCGGCACAACTGCGCATCGGCAATGCAAATCGAGCAAGAGCCTTGCATTGCTCTCGACTTTCAGTATCTTTCCATAAGAAAGGATGCGCCTCGGCAATGCAAATTGAGCAAGCTCCTTTGCATTGCTCTCGACTTTCACTATCTTTGCAGTCCGATAGCATCAATGTTATGGAAGAAGCAACGGGAACTGACATAAATACACTCGAAATCCTGCATCCGGAAGTATGGTCGCTTGCCATACGCATATCTTCCGGTAATTTGTCATACGCCATACATAGCCGTATGGAGGACAATTCCCTTGTGTACGGAAATATCACATTGACCGAAAATGCAACAGGAATAAAAGAAATAGAGACAGCCATCTATGACAACCGCTTCTTCTTATATGAATATGAAAGACGCACAATTCTTTTAGAGTCACCTCATTTCTTAATTGTTCCTGACGAATTCTCTGCTGAAAACCGCCAAGAGGAATGCGAACGTTACTACCGATATCTTTATCCTGACGACAAATATATAATCCGCACCGACCACATTGACAACTCTGCCGTAACCATGGCATATGGCATATCTCAAGAACTCGATTCATTCCTGCGGCGAACATTCGACAATCCACCAATAATGCACTCTTTGACTCCGATTGTTCAATTTTTCAAGAAAAGGGACTCTTTCGGCTCCACCAATAAAATGTATGCGTATCTGTATAATGGAACAGTTGAGATACTCGGAATAAGAAGCAACAAGATTGTATTCGCGAATTTCTTCAAATTCACGGAGATTAATGATGCCTTCTATTACATAATGAATGTATGGCACACAATCGGCTTCGACTGCGCAAATGACGAAATGCACATACTCGGGGAAAAACAATACAGGAAAACGTTGCTTGCAGAATTACGCCGTTACATTCGCAACGTAATACAATCGATATTTCCAGCACAACTTCTTAGATTAGGAAAAAATGCGATGAATGCGCCATTCGACCTAATAATATTGCCATTATGCGAATAATCAGAGGTAAATATGGAAGAAGGCGATTCGACGTGCCTAAAAACATCACCGCACGTCCCACCACAGATTTCGCCCGTGAAAACATCTTCAATGTCATAGAAAACCGCATCGACCTTGAAGGAATAAAAGCGCTAGACCTATTTGCCGGCACGGGAGCCATAAGCTTCGAGCTGCTGTCACGAGGATGCGCGTCCGTAACGGCTGTGGAAAAAAGCGGGATACAATATGGCTTTATCCGCAAAGTGGCACAACAACTCGGAGAAAACAACCTGAACCTAATAAAAGGTGATGTGTTTAAATTCATTACAAGCACAAACGCCAAATTCGATTTCATCTTTGCAGATCCGCCATATGATTTACCCCGTTTTGGCGAGATACCTGAACTCATAATGAATTCAGGGCTCCTTGCCCCTGGAGCGACCTTCATAATCGAACATTCGAAAAGCTACGATTTCTCATCCCTGCCAAACTTCTCCGAGCACCGGGCATATGGAAGCGTAAACTTCTCGATATTTGAAATGACTGGAAAATAAAAAAAATCACGGCTTCTATTTCCCGAATTTTTAGAGAAAAGATATAACTTTGTAAGAGCAAGCATCACTTGCATAGAATTTAACTGTTTTTATTGACAAAAAGTCATTTGTTATGAAATATTGCAGCAATTGCGGGAAACCCATGGACGACAATGACGTCTTTTGTGGGAATTGCGGGAAAAAATCCGTCATACAAAACAATACCGGCAACGGCTCCGTTCCGCCACCCTTTCAAATGCCGGAACAAAAATGGCAACAACCTTTCCAAGCGCAAAAACATCAAAGCGGAAAGAACAATTCATCCATAATAGACTCCATCAATGAATATATAGGTAATGATAAACCAGTAAACCTCAACTGGAAAATGCTCTTTACCGATGTGTTCAAGCACCATACCACGGCTGACGCTGAAGAAATATTCGTATGCGGCACCGCACGCACCACCCCGCCACTATCAGCAATCACCTCCACATGGCCACGCCCTTGGCTCTACAGCCGGGTATTCCTTGTATTCGCAATCTCGTGTATCATTCTAACCGTAAGCTATGAATGGTGGCTGAACATAAATCTGATACCCGGGCTGATTGCTGTCGGATCGTTTGCCGTGCCATTGACAACAATGACTTTGTTTCTCGAAGTAAACGCATACCGTGACATCAGCGTATTCAAACTGATTGTTGTGTTCCTCGTTGGAGGCTGTGCGTCATTGCTTGCCACACTGCTTTTTTACACCATCTTCCCTTCGTCCATTGACTTTGCCGGAGCTGTAATCATCGGCATAGTAGAAGAATTAGGAAAGCTGGTAATCGTATATATAGCACTTCTGAAACTGCCGCGCTGCTCGCACATATTGGGAGGATTACTTGTCGGATCAGCCGTAGGAGCCGGCTTTGCCGCATTTGAATCGGCAGGATATGCATTCAATTTCCTCCTAATGTCGTATGGGGATGTCGGATATATGATGGACCTGATATTACTGCGCGGATTTCTTGCCCCTGGCGGACATGTGACATGGGCCGCCATAACAGGAGCCGCATTAATGATAGCGAAAGGCAATGCTCCACTATCGTTCGACGCTGTAGTCTCGCCACGTTTCCTTAAATTATTCGCAATACCAATAATACTGCACGCAGTATGGGATATGCCTATCGGATTCGGACAAGAAATCTACCTGACCCAGATTCTGCTTACGATAGCAGTATGGATTGTCGTAATGATACTCATAAATATGGGATTAGATCAAGTCAAACAAAATAAAATAATCGCCTGACTATGAAAATCTGTCATAAATGCAATAAAGAATATTCCGATGATGTGAATTTCTGCACGGAATGCGGCAACGCACTTGAAGAAAAACCTATTACCGAAGAGCCCGCCATCGACATACCACAACAAGGGAAAATTGTGCCTCCTCCTGTTCCACCGATGACAGAGCCTGCCGGAAATCCAAGCAGCACGCAATATGCGAATGCCACGACTGTTTCCAGGAAAAAAGGCGGCAAAATATGGAAAACCATACTAATCGTAATTGTCGCAATTGCCATTGTGGGAGGATTGGTTTACAACCATCTCAAGAACAGCACCACCTACATACGCACAAATCCTGAACAAATACTTTTCACAAAACAAGGTGGCGACTATAACATATCGATAGACTACGACGGATACTTATGGGAAGTGACCTACGAACCATCATGGTGTACTGTGACAAAAAACAAAAAATCATTCACAATATATTGTGACAGGAATTATACCGGTTCCGACCGTGAAGATTACGTCACAATTAAATCAGGTAAATTAGTCACACAAGTATATGTGGGACAATACGGCCACGCAACATACCTCAGGCTGTCAGACAACTATGTAAAAGTTGACAGCTCTGGAGGCAGCATAGAAATAGAAATGGATACCGACGGCGACGATTTTGAATTCTTAGGTCCCGATTATTGCAGCGTCTCCGACCAGACATCAAAAAGTTTCATACTATCATTCGACGCCAATTACGACACCGGACGCTCTGGACGGATAACTGTGCAAGACGGAAACACATCAGCTTCATTATCATTCTATCAGGCAGGAGTATGCTCTGCATGTGCCGGCAAAGGACAAGTGAGTTGCGGATGGTGCGGTGGCACAGGACAAGTGTCAAACTACAATTTCTATACCGGTTACTATACATCAGATTGCAGCGTATGCAACGGAACAGGAAGAGTAGATTGCAGCCTCTGCGACGGCACTGGTGAACGTTAATCCTATAATATACTGCTTTACAATAAACTTGCTGTGCAACAATTTTTCATATTCTGCTTTTTGCGTAAAGTAAGAGACAGCATATGAAATAATATGACAACACTCATACCGGCAGCCTCTACAGCATGAGAGGTCACCTAAAGAAAATCCATATTAGATAAAAACCGGACGATATAGAATATTCCAGATTCTGCCGTATATTTGCAGTATTTATTATATAACAAGACAATATGCTACAAATCGGCAACATACTGATAAGTTTCGACATAGTTGAACGGTTTTTCTGTTGCGACCTGTCGAAGTGCCTTGGAGAGTGCTGCATAGAAGGTGACGCCGGGGCCCCGATCACAAAAGAGGAATACGCAAAACTGAAAACCATATTACCCGACATATGGGACTATCTGCTACCGGAAGCACAAAACGTAATCAAAGAGCAAGGCGTTGGTTATATCGATGAGGACGGAGATTTAGTCACATCAATCATCAATGGGAAAAACTGCGTATTCACTTGCTATGGAAACAACGGTATGTGTTATTGTGCAATCGAGAAAGCATACCGTGAAGGCAAGACCGATTTCTATAAACCAATCTCATGCCATCTGTACCCTCTGAGGCTCACTGAATATGAAAATTTCACAGCAGTCAATTACCATCGCTGGAAAATATGCAAAGCGGCAGAAGTACTCGGAAGAAAAGAAGGAATACGGATATACCAATTTCTGGAAGTTCCACTCATTCGCCGGTTCGGCAAAGAATGGTACGACGAATTATGCCGTGTCTGCGAAGCTTATCTCAAAGAGAACGAAAGAGAATAAAGACATTAGTACAATTATTACTTGCAACAATTTGACAATATGAAATATACAAAACAAACAGACTACAAAAGACTGCTCTACGGATTCATAGTGCTGTCAATAGCCATAATCCTCACTTTGCCATGGCTCGGATTAGGGCACTTCTACACACGCGGCGAGCCACGCGAGGCTCTTGTTGCCGTTGCCATGATGGAACAAGGCAACTACATTCTTCCGACATTCCAGGGTGAATTCGCATTCAAGCCTCCAATGCTCCACTGGCTGGTATCATTATTTTCTCTGCCACAAGGATACGTAAGCGAATACACAGCCCGTATGCCATCCGCCATAGCCTCCATAGCTATGGTATTCGCTTTCTTTGCATTCTACAGCCGCCGTGTCACGCCATTAAAGGCACTGACAGCATCACTGATTCTAATGACCTGTTTTGAAGTACACCGTGCGGCAATGACATGCAGGGTCGATATGGTACTTATGGCATTCACCGTAGGCTCTATGCTGGCATTGTATAAATGGATTGAAAACGGCTGCCGGAAACTGCCGCTGATGGCGTCTCTACTCGCATCAGGTGCAATATTGACAAAAGGTCCCATAGGAGTGATACTTCCATGCTTCTCTATGGTGGCATATCTGCTCATCCGTCAGGAGAGGTGGCAAAAAACAGTTGTTGCAGGCATTAAATTCATCACATTATCAGCAATAATACCGATATTCTGGTATATCGCCGCATATCATCAAGGAGGCGAGAAATTCCTCCAATTAGTAATGGAAGAAAATTTCGGGCGTTTTCTTGGTAAGATGTCATATGAAAGCCACGAAAACGGTATATTCTACAATGTGGTCATGCTGCTTGCAGGATTTGCACCCTACACCCTCATTCCGGCATTCGGATTATTCGTTATAAAATGGAAGATGCCAAACTTCAGGAAAAGCAGCCTGATCAACCTGTGGAACCGTTTCCGCTCAATCGACAACGCCAGACTTTTTGCCATAGTCACTGCCATATGCATTTTCGTTTTCTACTGCATACCAAAAAGCAAACGAAGCGTTTATCTGCTTCCGATGTACCCCTTCACAGCTCTGCTGCTGAGTGACTATATCATATACCTATATAATGAAAAAAGAGCCGTAATCAGGACATTCTTCCTTCTGGTCGCATCACTTGCTGCAATCTATTCAATAGGATTAATAGTACTCCACAATGCAGATCTCAGTTTTCTTGGCGACTCACGGTCATCACGCCGCATAATTTGTCAAATGTCGGAATTACAACGGATGCCGATAAATGCATATTATGTTGCAGCAGTTATGCTTCCGGCATTTGTCGCTGCAATATCATTACTCATATCCAAGAAGAAAGCAAACGCCATTTTATTCGGAAGCATAGCGATATGGACGGCAATGACCATGACACTCGACTCAATACTGAACCCTGCCATAAAAAACAGTGTCCCGGATTTCCAGTTCGCACAGTCTGCAAAAGTCTATCAACCGGACGGACGCATTTATTTCTACCGTCCTGACGGAGTTTTTGTAGAAACCGTCTATACGGTGGCATTCTATCTTGATGATAAAATCATCAGCTACACAGGACGCACACCACTGCCCGACAATGGCTACATAATGGTAAAGGAAGCCAACAAAGAAAAATTTCTGAACGATATGGCTGATTACAACTTATCTGAAATCGTGGTTACATCAAACGAATTCACATCTTTCAAAGGAAACCTACTGCTTTTTGAATTCAACAAGACAATGGTCACCCCATAGTCCGTCAATCGCAATAAAAAGCCGCCAATCTGCTGACATCAGCTATTGGCGGCTTCCCTGTACACCCGTGGGGAGTCGAACCCCAATCGTCGGAACCGGAATCCGATATTCTATCCATTGAACTACGGGTGCATTTTCTATTTTTCGGTTGGCAAAAGTAGTAAAGATTTATTAGTTTTGCAAAAGTAAGATTGCTTATTATGGAAGTCAGAATAGAAGAAAGCTGGAAAAAAGTGCTGCAACCGGAATTCGATAAAGAATATTTCCGTAAGCTTGTGGATTTTATCCACCAGGAATACCGCACACATACCGTATTCCCTCCCGGAAGCAAAATTTTTGCGGCGTTTGACGCCACACCATTCGATGCAGTGAAAGTGGTAATTCTTGGTCAGGATCCGTACCACGACTATAACCAAGCCAACGGATTATGCTTTTCCGTGAACGAAGGTGTGCCTTTTCCTCCATCGCTTCTCAACATATTCAAGGAGATTAAGGATGACATCGGCACTGAAATACCCCCAAACGGCGACCTGTCGAGATGGGCTCGCCAAGGGGTGCTGCTTCTCAATGCAACGCTGACCGTACGCGCCCATTGCGCCGGCTCACATCAAGGACAAGGCTGGGAAACATTCACCGACAATGTAATCCACGACCTTGCAACCAACCGTGAGAATCTTGTGTTCATGCTTTGGGGTGCGTATGCCATAAAAAAAGGAGCGTTCATTGACCGCAGCAAGCATTTGGTGCTGACATCACCACATCCTTCTCCACTGTCGGCACACCGAGGATTCTTCGGCAACCACCACTTTTCAAAAGCCAATGCATATCTGACCGCACACGGCAAACAACCAATAATATGGTAACTAACTGCAACAAATTATTTATGAGACATATCAATCTGATAATAAGCATCATTGCCATTCTGTGCCAAATTCAGGCAAATGCACAAACATTAACCGACACACATACCAGGATTTTTGATAAAAGTTTCAAATCGCTGCGTGCCTCGGTAGTAGGCAACGACTATGCCCCGCCGGTAATAAAATTCGGCAGCACAGACAAGATAAAAATTGAATTCGACCAACTGTCACCAGAAATGCAATATCTGCGCTACAGCGTGGTGCATTGCGACGCCAATTGGCAACCGTCACAACTCGTGGACTCGGAATATACCGACGGATTCAACGAGGCAAATGTAGAAAACTACAGTTTTTCATCTGCCACATTTGCCCATTATGTGCATTACGACATCACCATCCCGAATGACGATATGAATTTTCTTGTATCAGGAAACTACCTGCTGAAAGTTTATCCGGAAGAAGATTCAGAAACCACATATCTGCAAGTCAGATTTTCGTTGTCTGAAGATTGCATCGACATAATACCGGAAATCACATCCCGCACCGACATCGACTACAATAAAGCAAACCAACAGCTTTCAATCGAAGTTGATACCCGGGAATATTATGTCGATAATATGTATGAAGACCTGAAAATATCCATAATACAAAATTCACGGACAGACAATATGGTGTCCGTCAACCATCCGATGAGAGTGGCTGGCAGAAAAGCTTTCTTCGAGCACAACCGCGACCTGATATTCCCGGCAGGAAACGAATTCCGCCGGTTCGAGATGACCACCACCAACTATGCAGGTATGGGTATAGAAGGTTATGCATACCACGACCCATATTATCACGTCATATTGAAGACCGACGAGCCACGTGCATTCGGATCATACATATACGACCGCACACAGTACGGACGATTCACGATACGATACAGCGACGCTTACGACAGCGACACGGAAGCGGACTATATGATAGTGCATTTCCAACTGAGAATGCCGGAACTTAACGGTGGCAAAATGTATGTTGACGGTGAATTTACCCAACATAATTTCGAATCGGCAAACCTGATGCACTACAACCATAATACGCAGTGCTACGAATTGGATTTGATGCTTAAGCAAGGAGCATACAATTACCAATACTTATGGGTGCCTGACGGGACAAGCGTAGGAAAAACATCAACGGTAGAAGGCGATTTTTACCAGACGGTCAACGAATACCAGATAATGGTGTATAACCGCAAAAGAGGCGAACGTTATGACCGGCTCATAGGCACAAGCATCATCTATTCAGGAGAATAACCGAGTTTTATCTTCTGCGGAAATGACCTGCTTTCTGCCAGATTATACTGAATTCACATTTTTCCGTCAGGATTCACGGCATATTTTTATTAATAAAGTATAGCTGTTGACGAAAAAAGCAGTATCTTTGCACCGTCAAAAAAGGAAAGATGCCGGAGTGGCCGATCGGGACGGTCTCGAAAACCGTTGTACGGG
>JADIMC010000100.1 GCA_017694955.1 Candidatus Limisoma faecipullorum | reverse complement strand
GTCGCCCTTGACGCATCTGCCATCAATCGTGTCAATACCGTTTATATGACCATTTACTTCTTGGGCGGTTCTGCGGGCACTTTCGTTTCCGGTCTGTCCTGGCAACATTATGGATGGGCAGGCGTGGCTTGGACGGGAATCGCTTTTACTGTGGCTTCCTTGCTTGTTAATTATTTCAAGCCTCAAACAACATAATGGTGGATACAAAACAGGCTGAAAGAATATTTGGGATGATTCTTTCAGCCTGAATATTTTTTGTACCTTTGCATCCGAAGAGTTACTTGAACAAGCAAAGCGATGCAGACCACGGCAATTGGAACGGTTGCCAACTCATTACCCGAAAACGAGGTAATTCTTCTAACTCTCTTGATTTCAAAGGGGTATATCCTTTTTGCAGAATTACGAAATAAATCAGACATCAGCTATATTTTTATTCTCGCACCTGACTATCCTCGCCGGGAAATCGGTTGTGAGCTGCATATTATGAGTAGCCATCACCACTGCCGTTCCTTCACTACTTATAGTATGCAAAAGTTCCATAATCTGATGTCCGGTGTTATTGTCAAGATTGCCAGTAGGCTCGTCAGCCAATATGAGTTCCGGCTTGTTCAGCAATGCCCGAGCAATGGCAATTCGCTGCTGCTCCCCACCAGAAAGCTCATGCGGCATCTTGTACGACTTGTTTGTCATACCTACTTCTTTCAGCACTGTGTCGATACGGTCGTCAATATCCTGCTTGCTTTTCCATCCTGTAGCTTTAAGAACGAACAACAGGTTGTCATAAACCGAACGGTCTGTAAGCAATTGAAAATCTTGAAAAACGATACCGATACGACGGCGCAACATCGGCACATCCTTCCGGCGTATCGATGTCAAATCATAATCGAACACACGCGCACTTCCTTCCGTCACGGGTATCTCGGCATACATTGTCTTCAAAAGACTACTTTTGCCACTGCCGACACGCCCTATAAGATATGTGAATTCGCTTTCTTCCAACGAGAAATCCACATTCTTAAGCACAATCAACTCTTTGCGCACAATCTCTACACCCTTATATTCTATTATCTTACTCATTTATATTTTTATTAAACGGCTTTCCGCAGCAAAGATAACTAATTTTCAACTCAAGACCGATTAACTGAAAGAAAGTTTATTCCCCATAGCCAAGTTCTTTTAGCAGTTGCTTATTCCATTGTTTCCGTTCATTATCGAAAATCCACCCCCATTTATTGAAATACTTAATCATATTCAACGAATGCACCACAAGCATCCTCCAGCTCTTGTAAGATGCCGCCTTATGGGCATGGACGACTGTCACCTCCGGGAAAAACATCGTACGATAATGCCTGTGCATCCGGCGTGTAATATCAATATCCTCCGGATACATAAAAAAACGTTCATCAAACAGTCCCACCTTTTCAAAACATTTCACCTTGAAAAACATAAAACTGCCCTGATGATAAGCGACATTCACAGGACGCTTATGGTCGAAAAATTCAAGACAATAACGAAAATTCCTTTTCTCCGCCATTTTCCGCGGCATAAAACGGCGGAAAATCAGGTCGGCCGGTGCCGGTAGCATCCTGATGACATACTGCAACCGTCCATCAGGATAAACCACATTAGGAATCACCTGTGCGACATCTTCATTTGCGTCCATATACGATACGATTCTACCAATCACTTCCTCTCCGAAATACACATCGGAATTTATCACTAAATGATAATCCGAACTAACCTGCCGCGCCTTTCTTATCGCCACATTATGTCCCGCTCCGTAACCGAGATTACGACCGTTATGGATATATTCCACGCCTGTAATGCCGTCACAAAAGTCACGTAAACTGTCGTCAGGGGAATTGTCGCTCACATATATGACCGAAACGTCGTTGCACAGCAACGAATCAATACAACGCCGCAATTCTCCGCAATCGGTATTATAAGTGACTATGGAAGCTGAAACCATATCACATCGCCTGAGTGAATATATACGGATATGTATTCGGGTCGAAACGGCAACTGAAATACAGCCATTCGCTTTTGCACAACACATTCCAATCCGAATCAAGGATATGCACTTTCACCTTCAAATTCCGCGGTCCGCCGGCAGAATCGAGGTCCAGCTCCTTCAGAGGGATGAAAATGCGGAAATTGGTTTCTTCTGTCGTGTCATACGGAGGGGTGAACTCCGCGCTTGCCGACACTTTTCCGTCAGTCGTACAATAACTGTCATTCCTGTCATACAATGCCTCGCCGGTATCGGCATCATAAAAATAAGCCACGGCCATACCGGTCTTGCCTTTCATGCCCGACACTGTGAAATTCAATGCCACCCTCATTCCACGCTCGCCGTATTCGGCAAGATTATGCTCAGTGCGGATTTTCGTTATATGAGCCGACGCGTTCCCGGTTTCTTTCACTCTGTCGCCGGCCGGATAGAAACGCAACCAACTGTTACGGGTCTTTTTATACAATTCGGAAAACATACTCCGAAGCGTGTCCGCCGTGTCGAATCCGGAAAGATTGTATGTATGCCCGTTAACCACGATTTTCACAATGTCGCTCGACGCAAAACTGTTAAGCACATGTGCCTGCCACTCATCATGGTCGTATTTATAGGATTCGCTACTCGACAAACTTTCAAGTTCAAACATTACGGCAAGAATGCCGAGAAACTTCAATTCAGAATCGGCTGTAGCATTAACAAGGGAGGCATCGGTTGTGAGAAACGACTCGCCATTCTCCAAATACACTGTGGCAGAATAGCCCTTGACAACATCCCCTTTTCTATGAATACCTCTGCACATTCCCAGAATGCTCGGAGATATATCTTTTTCTTCATCTTCTGTAGTACAAAGATAAATGTGCAATTGAGTATTGCTACCGGCAGCGGAAGCCGTACTGAGTTGCGCCTCAATTTTGCCGTCATTTCCCAATCTTGGCATATCCTGATACTTTTCCTCCTCACACAGCCATATGTCTGACTCTATCAATTCCGTGGAATAGCTGCGTACCGTGGCAAATGCCACCGCATTAAAAGCGAATATGCAAAACAGCGACAATAAAATTACAGTCTTCTTCATACTTAATATATATTTTGCCAAATACAAAGTTACAAATTTATAGCACATCCTATGGCACAATCCTGCAATTTCTCAAACTTAATCTGTAAATTTGCACCAACCCATACACCCATAAAATTACAATGATTAGAAATACCCTACTCACAGTTGCAGCAATCATAATAGCATGCTTCACAATAGCGGCTGATAATTTTTACCGTGATTACCTGACTGGGTTCGAAGACATATCGGATTATTCCAATCCGGAATCAGGGTGCATTGAAATCGCAAACAACAAAAAAGAAAGAATCATAGAAACACATGAATTCTTGACAAAAGATTGCCAATTTACATATAAGATACGGATGAAAGCCTCGCATTTCCGCAAACGGAGCCGGCTGCTTAACACCTCACCCAAACACTCCGCCGGAGTTGTATGGAATTACATTGACAACAACAATTATGAAGGATTGGCAATATACACTGAAAACAGCAATCATTACGACGACATTACCAACCGCCAGTCACTTCGTATCGACATATTCAAAGTAACAAATGGCAAAGAAACTGCACTTCAATCGTTCCGTTTGAATGAAGAAGGAGTTAACGATACCGGATACCATACAGTAAAAATCAACTATGACGGAGATTCTCTTACAATCTCCGCCGGGCACCGCCAACTGGAAAATGCAGGCAAAATCGGATACCACGTGCATAATGACAATATGCATATCGGTTATTTTGCCGGAAGAAAGAGCAAGCTCACGGTAAAACGAATCGAATATGCCACAAAGCCGATAAAGACGAGACAATATTCGACTGATTATACAAAAGAGAAACTTGACTCACTTTTTGCCGCAAGCAATGACCCCAACGAAGGATATTGGAAATATCTCGACCGGAAAATGGACGACAAAAAGATGCATCTTGGCGGCAAATATACACTCGCCATCGTGAAATCACCCGACGGATACCAGATACTCTATGCCGACGGAGCATCGACAATGCCTGATATCTGGAAACCATATATGACAAAAGGAATTATGAAAGCAACACCTTTCATCGGGACATTCGACCTGCAATGGATCGACTCAGAAAAAGAGATTATTCCCGATGAAGGTTATGCCACTTTCGAAGAAGGCATATTGACAATCAACCTGCCGATTAACGGCACGTCCGTGCGTTTCTACAAATTGTAGTCAACACATGCGCGCGCTTCCTTGTGCTCTCCAAGCAACGCCGCAGCAGCAAGATGAGCCGGATGCTTGGCATACTTTTCCACATCTGCCATAGTAGGAACAATAGCCGTAAGCACCACGTCCCATGTTTCTGAAGGATTCTCATTCAATCCAACTTCCATGCTCTCAAGCACATCAATCTGTGACGGAAGAGCCTCCAGAGCGGCCTTGAATGCAGAAGCCACAGCCTTACGCTCTTCCGGAGTCCCTTTAAACTTAAATGCAACAATATGCTTAACCATAACTATATAATAAATTTAAATTCCATACATCTTCTCACGTGCGGCTTTCACCCTGTCATCCGTCAAATAATCATCAAAGTCCATAATCTTATCGATTATTCCGTTAGGCGTAAGCTCTATCACCCGGTTACATACCGTCTGGATGAATTCGTGGTCATGCGACGACATCAACACAATACCTTTAAACGCCTGCAATGTATTATTAAAAGCCTGTATCGACTCCAAATCCAAATGGTTGGTAGGAGAATCAAGTATCAACGTATTGGCATCTGTCATCATCATCTTCGCAATCATACAGCGCATCTTTTCTCCTCCCGACAATACCGATGCCTTTTTAAGCACCTCTTCGCCCGAGAAAAGCATTTTACCCAAAAATCCTTTCAGGTAAATCTCGCTCGAATCGTTACTATATTGGCTCAACCAGTCAACAAGATTAAGGTCTGTATTAAAAAATTGCGTATTGTCAAGCGGAAGATAGGCAGTAGAGATTGTCTGTCCCCATTCATATGCACCGGCATCTGCTTTCCGGTTACCTGTTATAATTTCAAAAAGTGCCGTCATTGCACGTGGGTCATGGCTCAAGAACACCACCTTGTCATTCTTCTCTATTGCAAAATTCACGTCACGGAACAGCAATTCTCCATCAATCGAAGCCTCCAGCCCCTTGACCTCAAGAATCTTGTTGCCCGGTTCACGTCCCGGAGAGAATATAATACCCGGATAACGGCGTGACGATGGCTGTATCTCCTCCACGTTAAGTTTCTCAAGCATCTTCTTACGGCTTGTGGTCTGCTTGGACTTCGCCACATTAGCACTAAACCTCTGAATGAATTCCAACAGTTCCTTACGCTTCTCTTCAGCCTTCTTATTAGCCTGCTGTTGTTGACGTAATGCCAATTGGCTCGATTGATACCAGAAACTGTAGTTCCCGGCAAACAAAGTTATCTTATTATAATCTATGTCCAAAGTATGAGTGGAGACAGCATCAAGGAAATGCCGGTCGTGCGACACCACAAGCACAGTATTCTCGCAATTCGAAAGATAATTCTCCAACCATGCTACAGTCTCCAAATCCAAGTCATTGGTAGGCTCGTCCAGCAACAGATTATCCGGGTTACCGAAAAGCGCCTTTGCCAAAAGGACACGCACTTTCTCCTTACCGCTCAGGTCTCTCATCTGCATATAGTGCTTATCCTCCTTTACCCCCAAACCGCTCAACAAAGCCCCGGCATCGCTTTCTGCGTTCCATCCGCCCAATTCAGCGAATTTTTCTTCAAGTTCAGAAGCCCTTATGCCATCAGCATCCGAGAAATCTGGTTTTGCATACAAAGCATCCTTTTCTTTCATTATTTCCCAAAGCACCGTATGACCCTGCAATACAGTATCCATCACCGTAAATTCGTCAAAAGCAAAGTGATCCTGGCTCAATACCGACATTCGTTCTCCAGAACCTTGTTGGACCATACCGTGTGTCGGCGACAACTCACCTGACAAGATCCGCATCAGCGTACTTTTCCCAGCCCCGTTGGCACCTATTATTCCATAGCAATTGCCCGCTGTAAACTTCAGATTCACATCCTGAAACAGCACGCGCTTGCCAAACTGCATACTTAAATTTGTAACCGCAATCATATAAACCTTTTCTAACCTTAAAAATCAGATGCAAAGGTACGAAAAAACTCCACCGTGGCAAAACCGCCTATGAATCTTTCAAATCTTTCAGAATAACACATAACAGGACTATATCTAAAGGAACACAATTTCAATCAAGCTTGATTGTTCTGCTCCCAATTTACATTATCTTTGCAGACAGAATCTTAAAACCAATAAAATCGTATGAAGTATTTATTTTATTCACTTATCACCATTGTTGTTGTGCTTCTTTGCGGCATAACCGTAAAAGCACAGAAAAACAAAATCAAGGAAACCAACGACGCAACCATCCTTCACGCCTGGTGCTGGTCGTTCAACACAATCCGCGAGAATATGAAAGAAATAGCCGACGCCGGCTATACTTATGTGCAGACATCTCCTGCCAACACATGCTTCGTAGGCGAAAACGGCGGTATGCAAATTTTCGGAGATGGGAAATGGTACTACCACTATCAGCCCATTGCATGGAAGATAGGCAACTATCAGCTCGGCACTCGTGATGAATTCAAAGCAATGTGCGATGAAGCAAAAAAATATGGCGTGAAAATACTTGTGGACGTATTGCCGAACCATACAGCATTCGACACTACTGCTGTCCTTCCGGAATTCATCGAAGCGGTAGGCGGACGCGACAACCTATACCATGCCAACGGACTCAACGAAATCAAAGACTACAACGACCGTTATCAATGCACAACCGGAGCTATGGGAGGGCTGCCGGATGTAAATACCGAAAATCCAGATTTCCAATACTATTTCATGCAGTATGTCAACGACTTGATTGCTTGCGGAGCCAGCGGATTCCGCTACGACACGGCAAAACACATCGGATTGCCGTCCGACCCTCTCGATGCGAAATCCAAACAAAACGATTTTTGGGACGTAGCTATGGGACGTAAGCCCATAAAGGGAATCACGCTAACCAACAAGGACAACCTTTTCATTTATGGAGAAGTGCTACAGGACAAAAATGTAAAGGAAAAAGAATACGCCGAATATTTCGGAATGTGCGCAAGCAACTACGGGCACGTCATACGCCAGATAATCAGTAATCGCAAGACTACAGCCAAAGAAGTAAGCAACTGGCAGCATTCAGTCACACCCGAAAAGCTGACAACATGGGTCGAGTCGCACGACACATATTGCAATGCCAACGAATCGGCATCACTTACCGACACCCAAATCCGCTTAGGATGGACAATAATTACCGCACGTCAAAATGGCACTCCGCTCTTTTATTCACGTCCAGCCGGAAGTTCTCGGGAAAATTATTGGGGTAACAACCGGATCGGGGAAAAAGGCAACGATGAATTCAAGCACCCTGAAGTAGTGGCCGTCAACAAGTTCCGCAAAGCGATGCACGGAATGCCAGAGAAAATAAAAGTATCGACCGACGGCACCGTGGTCGAAATCAACCGTGGCAATTCCGGAGCGGCAATAGTCAACTTAAGCAAAAAAACTGCACAGCTTTCGATAGCCACGACTTTGCCCGACGGGACATATAAAGACCACGTCTATGGCAACACCTTCACAGTGGAAAAGGGGATTCTGAAAGCCTCACTACAGCCAGAGACATCATATGTCATATATTAAAAACCCGTTTATTATCAAATTTAAATTCAGTTTCTTAATTGCAATCATTCCAAATTATCCACACAGAAACCACTGTTAGCAAACCTTTTAGCAATTATATTTGAATGAAATTCCAAATAAATTTGCACAATTGGAAAGGAAATTTGTTATCTTTGCAATGCTAAAACGTTTAACAAACTAATTAAATTCTTAGAAAATGGCTTACGTAATCAATGACAATTGTGTAGCTTGTGGCACTTGCGCTTCTGTTTGCCCGGTTGAAGCTATCTCTGAAGGTGATATCTACCACATCGACCCGGATACTTGCATCAGCTGCGGTACTTGTGCAGAAAACTGCCCGAGCGATGCTATTCACGAAGCATAATCTTTGCGAACATAGCAAGAAATAAAAATGGGTGCGTCTTAAAGATGCACCCATTTTTATTACCATCATACTCTTTTATTCCAAAACAAGTACTGCACGAGGCGAGAAATCCATTTTCTCGGCAATTGTCACTTGCTTGCCAGAAATCACATCATTGAACACATCGCCAGGCTTCATTATTTCAGCATAACGCGACATATCAATGCCATTTACAGCTTCGTCACTACCGTTCATAATGATTGTTACTTTCTTGTCGCCTGCCTTACGTTGATATACATACAAACCGTTGTCGGGCATAAAATGCAATGTTTTCCCATATGCAACAGCCTTGTTTCCCTTCCTCCAATTGAGCAGACAACTTATAAAATCAAACGCTTCATTCTGTATGGCACTTCTGCCATCTCTGGTAAACTCGTCGGTCTTATCACCTGGAAATCCTCCTGGCATATCAAGGCGTATCAAGCCATCAGTCACCTTTTTATTTCCATTCATCAGCAACTCCGTCCCATAATAAATTTGAGGTATCCCGCGCGATGTCAGCAAAAAGACCTGAGCCTGCTTCCATTGCGACAAGTCCTTAGGCATTTCGAGCAAAAAACGGTCAGTGTCGTGATTGTCCAAGAAAATGAGCAAATTTTCAGGTTTCGGATATAAAAAATCCAATGCGAGATGGTCATACAACCTGTTCAAGCCTTCACCCCATGGCATTGTTTTCTCACTGAATGTAGGGCGGCTGAGATTAAGAAACGGAAAATCCATCACAGTCCGCAACTTAGTGTCTATCGGATTGAATTTATTACCGCTCTGCATATATGCAATGCTCGCTTCAGAATGCAACCAGCTTTCACCTACAATATTGAAATCAGGATACTCTCGGAACACAGATTCATTCCAACGTGCCATAGCCTCCATATCGGCATAAGGATAGGTATCCATTCGTATTCCGTTGATTTTGGTGGTTTCTATCCACCATATTGAATTCTGGATAAGGTACGTCATAAGATGCGGATTCCGCTGGTTAAGGTCAGGCATGCTCAGAGTGAACCAAGCGTCAACCGTCATTCCAAGGTCATATTTGCTTCCATATGGGTCATGATTGGTATTGAGACGGAAATTTGTCTGCTTATAATCTTTCGGCATCTTGAACGCGCCTCCTGTCGAATCCACCGTGTTAGCTTTCAATTCATTCATATCTATCGGCGAATTGAGCCAATCGCGGCTTGGAAGATCCTCAAGCCATGGATGGCTCAAACCGCAATGATTGAATATCATATCCATCACGACTTTAATGCCCCGTTTATGACACTCTTCCACAAGTTGCCTATATTCCTCATTCGAGCCGAAACGGGGGTCAACCTTATAATAGTCAGTGGTTGCATATCCGTGATACGATCCGCCGGGCATATCATTTTCAAGAACAGGAGTCAGCCATATCGCTGTCACACCGAGTTGCTGTATGTAATCGAGATGCTCCATAATACCTTTCAAGTCACCGCCGTGTCTTCCGCTCGGATTGCTTCGGTCAACGCTTACCGGATTACGCAAGCCATCCACCTCATTGTTATCCGGATTACCATCAGCGAAACGGTCCGGCATTATCAGATAAAGCGCATCACTTGAATCAAATCCGACATAGCTGTCTGATGAAGAATCCCTTTGCAGCAACTCATACTGTGTTTTCAACACCGACTCTCCAGACTTGAATTCTATATCCATTTTTCCAGGCTTAGTGCCGTCATCAATCGTAAGATATATGAATTGGTAATTAGGACTGTCAAGTCGTGCCACTGAATCAATAGTCACACCATCATAATCAATTGAAGGAACAGCATCCCTGATATTTTCACCATTTACCATAATCTGCAATTGATGAGACTCCATTCCGGTCCACCACATCGGTGGCTCCATCTTCACATCAGCAGCCATTGCCGTAAAAACGAAAGCAAAGGCAAACGATACGCCATAAATAAATTTCTTCATAGGTTATATTATTTAGTTAGTTTTCACGGCTAAGATAATACAAATACTTCAAATCTCCCAAACAACATTATAAAATATGCACTTACAAAACACATCACAAAATTGGACATTAAACCTGAAAACATAAATTTCGTCTAATCTGGAAATCAAACGCAATGAAACACAAGTATGTAATAATATTTCTACTATTTATGCCAAGCCTCGTGAATGCCTCTGCATTCCACAACGAGCGGCTGAGTTACCAAATCATTTACCATTTGGGCATAATATGGAAACATGCCGGCTCAGCAACACTTACGCTGACCGGCAATGGCAACAACTATGACGCCCAATTGGCGGCACGAACAGTTTCGTGGGCAGACCGCATCTTCAAAGTGCGCGACACACTGTCATGCAGCATCAGAAAAAACGGATTACTTCCACTACGCTATGTGAAAGCTGCGCACGAAGGAAAAGGCATTGTGCACGATACTGTAAAATACGTATATGACAATGGTGGAAATGTCACGGCACAATGCATCCATCACAGGACAGGACGAGACCCGCAACACATAACATTGCATTCACAAGGGCGTTCGCTCGATATGCTAAGCGTGTTTTATTACATCAGGACTATCGACTTTTCAAAAATGAAGGAAAATTCCACATCCGAGATAACAGTATTTTCCGGCAGAAGAAAAGAAACACTCAGAATAAAATATGCCGGGATTGAAGAAATAGAACTACGTGACAAAAGCCGCCATAAGGCATTCCACGTGAAATTCGCATTCACACAGGACGGACAGACAAAATCGTCAGACGATTTAGATACATGGATTTCAACTGACAGCTCACGCATCCCGCTTATGCTTTGCGGAAAGCTTCCCATCGGAGAAATCAGGTGTTATTACGCCAAATGATGCCATAAAATTATGTTGTAAAACATATTTTTAACACTTTTTCTTGCACAAAATCAAAAAAGGCACTATCTTTGCAGTGTAAAAAGATTGTTTTAAAGATCGGGAAACAGAATCATAGGTTTCAACAATAGGTATAATCAACCGATCTTGAGTGATATTTAGTTAGGTTTGTATAATCAAGCACAAGAGTGTGCGCAAAAGAAGAAAGGGTAAGATTATGAACACTTTTTTTGTATTTAATGCATCAAATGTGAAATCAGCTCCGGCCCACAGCTTTCATCCTAATGCGTCGTTAAGTGCAGTACGTAAAGGATATGTAGCTGTCAGCCATAAGGATCAGCTGAATTAATCACGTCTCATTGGATTGCCAATGTGATGCAAATCGGAGAAAAGAGAAAATCCGATTTTAAAATTGAAAAATTTTCTCATAGTTAAAAACCATATTCCGCCGGTGTCGTGAGACACCGGTTTTTTTATTTCCCACCATATTTTTCAAATAAATGAATGACAGATTATATATTTTTTGTACCTTTAACGCATTAAATTTATCCGACATATGAAACAATACTTTTATGTTGATGCAAACAACCAATCCGTAGGACCATTCCCTATCGAGGATTTGATAAAAAAGATAACCCCGGAAACATTCGTATGGACAGAAGGAATGGAAAACTGGGCAAAAGCCAACACCGTGCCAGAAGTTATGAACGCGTTGACTAATAGTCAGCAACCAACATACCAGCAACCGCCATATATTGCTCAACAACCGTATCAGCAACCTGCCCCTAACTTTCAACAACCGAATTACCAACAGCAGCAATATCAACAGTATGATACGCCTGGAGAATCAAAGCCAAACAACTATTTGGTGTGGAGCATCTTGAGCATCGTGCTTTGCTGCTGGCCCATAGGAATTGCAGCTGTAGTATATGCCGCAAAAGTCGATTCATTATGGGGACAAGGACGGCACAACGAATCGAGGGCGGCATCTGAAAAAGCAAAGAACCTCACAATCATAAGCGCCATTTGCGGAATCATCACATACGTGATTTATATCATACTCATAGTTTCCGGCTCTTTAGAATATTAGTAATACGGCAATTATGAAAGCTTATTTCTATATCGATAGCAATAATGTCCAAAAAGGGCCTGTGGCAGGAGAACGGTTAACCGAATTTGGTGTAACCGCGGAAACGCCTGTATGGTGCGACGGGATGTCCGATTGGATGCCGGCAGAGACTGTTGACGAACTTAAACCATTATTCCAACAACCGCCATGGCAACAATTCGGACAACAGCAATATGCAGGCAGTCAAAGCTATCAGCAACAGCCTAATTATGGAAGCTACCAACAACCATACAACCAGAGCAGGCAATATGGCTACAATCCACAACAACCTGTACCAGAAAAGCCTGACAACTGGCTGGCGTGGTCGATTCTTTGCACCATACTATGTTGCCTTCCATTTGGTGTAGTCGGCATAGTCTATGCAGCGCAAGTTGATTCACTCTGGAATCAGGGACGGTTCACCGAAGCCATAAAAGCGGCAAAGAAAGCAAAAACTTTCACATTGATAGGAGTAATATCCGCCGCTATATTTTTGCTTATATATTTCCTGATTTGGTTTTTTGCAGCCGCATTAGGCATTGGTGCTGCAACGATGGCTGCTGAAAGCTACTATTATTGATATTTGTGCGTTTTTATCAGAAATACCGATATGCAATCAATGCCGCAATCGCACTACTGGCAGTTGCGGCATTGATTTTCTATTCCTTCAACGTAGATACCACACAATCGGAATTGGCTCCTAAATGCCTGTTTCTGAAACTCACAGGATTCAAATGCCCCGGATGCGGCACTCAACGTGCGTTGCACGCTTTAGTGCATTTCGACATCGACGGAGTGGCACATTACAATATGCTTCTATTTTTCGCCTTGCCCTATCTCGCCCTGCTCTTCTACCTGCAATTCTTCGGCGGGAAAAAACGATTTCCAAAACTAACGAAAAAAATTCACAGCGCCAAGGCCATAATGGCAGTATTCTATATCATAATAACCTACTGGATAGCACGCAACATCTTCGGCTTCTAAAATTCCTATCCATTAATACCTATATTCTCTCTGAGAACATTATTTTCGAACCAAAGACAAAACTGAAGGAGTAGATTTTATAATGGATATTGCGAATGCACAAGCGTTTTTGTAACTTTGGGGATAATTTTGACAAAATGGGTGAAACGGCTATAACGCTATTGGAATTCAACCGCAGAGTAAACCGCTTGCTGCACGACACATCGGTGCAACGCTGCTGGATTGTAGCGGAAACAAGCGATGTGATGGTACGCAATCACTGCTATATGGAGCTTGTACAGAAAAATCCCGAGACCGGGCTTACAGAAGCCAAAGCACGGGCAATAATATGGGCAAGCCGTTTCGCAGTATTACGACATACGTTCGAGACGGCAACAGGACAAGCTTTCGGCAACGGGCTGAAAGTAATGGTTGAAGTAAGCGCTAATTTCCACGAACAATTCGGCTATTCACTTGTGATATCCGACATCAATCCCACATATACGCTCGGCGATATGGCGCGTCAACGCATGGAGATAATCAACCGCCTGAAAAGAGAGGGAATCATCAATCTTAACAAGGAATTGGAAATGCCTTCGGTGCCGCAGCGCATAGCAGTTATTTCTGCTGGTACAGCAGCCGGATACGGCGACTTCATAGACCAGTTGCACGGGAACCAGTCAGGATTGAAATTCTACACCTGCCTTTTCCAAGCATCAATGCAAGGAGCAAATACGGCTGCTTCGATTATTGCAGCCCTCAACCGGATATATGCAAATGCCGGATTGTTCGACTGCGTGGTAATCATCCGCGGTGGAGGCGCAACTTCAGAACTCAATGCGTTCGACAATTACGATTTGGCGGCTAACGTTGCGCAATTCCCGTTGCCAGTGATTGTAGGCATCGGCCATGACCGTGACACCACAGTGCTCGACGAAGTGGCAAATGTAAGAGTAAAGACTCCGACAGCAGCAGCCGAATGGCTTCTCGGAAAAGCACAGACAGCATTGGAATCGCTTAACTCGATTTCGGATATGATTGCCAACATCGCAAAGGACATGATTGCTTCTGCCCGACAACAACTCGCATACTACGCAAACACCATTCCATTGACAGCAGAAAACACGATAACACGCAACAAATCCATATTGCAGAATTATATGAATATGATACCTTTGCGGGCACATACCCGGATTGAATCGGCTGGCAAGGATCTGGACGTATGGAGAGAACGAATAACGATAGCGGTGGAACAACACTTGCAACACGAGAAGATGCGTTTGCAAACACTTGAAAAACAAGTGGAGCTGTTGTCGCCCGACAGAGTGCTAAAGCGTGGCTACTCATTGACAGTTGCCAACGGACGGATTGTCACAGACGCATCGGCATTGGCAAAAGGCGACGTAATGGAGACCCGTTTTGCATCAGGCAAAGTAATATCAGAAGTGAAATAATTAAAATTGAAAGATATGGGAACTGACAAAAAATTGGAAAAAATGACATATTCGCAAGCCATTGCAGAGCTTGAGACGATTGTCAAGGAAATGCAAGGTGAGAATTGCAGCATCGACAATCTGTCGAAATATACCTCGCGCTCACTCGAACTTTTAAAAATCTGCAAGGCAAAACTCCTCACAACTGACGAGGAACTGAAGAAAATACTTGCCGAATTAGAGTCATGACATCTTGACTAATTAACAGAAAGCGCCCTCCATTTCCATACAAACGGAGGGCGCTATTCATTTATATTGAAGCCTTCTTTAATCGTTCATCGTTAACAAAAGCTCTTCGTTAGTGCGTGTACGCTCCATACGGTCTTTGATGAATTCCATAGCTTCCAATGGAGTGCGGTCGGAAAGGAAACGGCGCAGAATCCACATACGGTTGATTGTCTCGCGTGAAAGCAAAAGGTCGTCGCGGCGTGTACTTGAAGCCACAATATCGACCGCCGGGAAAATACGCTTGTTCGACAATTTGCGGTCCAGCTGCAACTCCATATTTCCCGTACCTTTAAATTCCTCAAAAATCACTTCGTCCATCTTCGACCCAGTTTCGGTCAATGCAGTTGCAATAATTGTAAGACTACCTCCATTCTCAATGTTGCGCGCCGCACCGAAGAAACGTTTTGGTTTCTGCAACGCGTTGGCATCAACACCTCCCGTAAGGATTTTACCTGAAGCTGGCGACACAGTGTTGTAAGCTCGGGCAAGACGTGTTATTGAGTCAAGCAGTATCACCACATCGTGTCCGCATTCCACCATACGTTTAGCTTTTTCCAAAATAAGTCCTGCAATCTTCACATGGCGCTCGGCCGGCTCATCGAATGTGGAGGCAATAACTTCCGCATTTACGCTGCGAGCCATATCTGTCACCTCCTCAGGACGCTCGTCAATGAGCAGGATTATCATATATGTATCAGGATGATTTTCAGATATCGCATTAGCTATGTCTTTAAGCAATACCGTTTTACCCGTCTTTGGCGGTGCCACGATGAGGCCACGCTGACCTTTGCCTATTGGCGAGAACATATCCACTACACGTGTTGACAAATTACAGGTCTTTCCACTTGTAAGGTCGAATTTCTCATCCGGGAATAACGGAGTGAGATGCTCAAACGGGACACGGTCACGCACAAATTCAGTGGTGCGTCCGTTGATGAGTTCCACATTGCACAACGGGAAAAACTTTTCACCTTCCTTAGGAGGACGAATCGGTCCTTCAACCACATCTCCAGTTTTCAACCCATTTTGCTTGATTTGCGATTGCGACACATAAATATCATCAGGAGAAGGCAGATAGTTATAGTCTGATGAACGGAGAAAACCATAACCGTCAGGCATCACTTCCAACACACCTGAGCCTTTGACAATGCCATCGAAATCGTAAAGCGGTGCCTGCGGTGGTTCCGGCTGGCGCTGATGCTTGCTGTTATTACGCTGATGCTTATTATTGTTTTTCTGCTGCTGGCGTTGCTGTTGTGGCTGAGCAGCGACAGGCTGCATCAGGACAGCATCTGTAGCCGGATTGTTCTGCATATTTTCCAGAGCGACTTGTTCCGCCTGTAATTTCTGCTGTTGTGAACGTGGCACAAACTTTTGCCCTTTTCCAAAAAACAGATTGAAAGACTCATCCTTACGCTTAGGAGCATCTACAGGTTTCTGCTCTTCAGCCGGTGATGCCGGATTCTTATCTTGCTGTGTAGAAATTTCATTATTGTCGTGTGCTGAATCTTCTAACGATTGTTGTGCCACCACTTCCGGAGTTTCATCCTTTATCAGAACCGGCTCTTTAATTTCCTCCGTGTTTTTCCCTTGCTCCTCTGCCTTTTTTGAAACAGGCTTTTTCCTATTAGCAGATTTCTTTTTTTCAGCAGGAGCAGCTATGGGTTGGCCTGTCTGTGCTTCTACAATCATTTCAGAATCAATTGCCGCCTCAGCCGGCTTTTCATCTTTTTTCTCCGGATCTTTTATGACAGCTTTCGCCTTTTCTTTTGGCTTTTGCCCTTTTTCTTTCTTTGCTGCAGATTTTTCCGTTTTTTCTTCAACCGGTTTCTCCGCCGCTT
>JADIMC010000099.1 GCA_017694955.1 Candidatus Limisoma faecipullorum | reverse complement strand
GATTTCACCGCGCTGCGGCGATTCGGTAACCCCCTCGGCACTTCGTGCCACTCCCCCTATTTGCTCCGCAAACAGAGGGAGACACTCTCTGCTGCTACCTATATTTTATACTTTGACCGATAGACCTATGGGCTGACATCGATGGAAATCGCAGCCCATTGCATCAATGCTACAATGCGCAGCCTCTTTAAGGCTGATTGGTTGTACTTCATTGCCGACGGCTGAAGCCGCCGGTTATATGCGCGAAGCCTCCACGAGGCTTTCTTACATAGTATTTCCATCCTGTTGTCTTGTGGGGCAATATTGCCTTAGGAATGCGATATATGTCGATAAAAGAGGGAGGGATGCGGGTTTTTTCGTATTTTTGTGGGAAAAGAGTTATCAGTGATGAAATGGAAAAGCTGGATTGAGGCCACACGCCTGCATACGCTACCGGTATCGTCGGCGGGGGTGGTGATGGCTTCTGGATATGCGGCGATGCACGGCAGTTTCCGATGGCTTCCGGCATTGCTCTGCTTCGTATTCGCGCTGTTGGCGCAGATAACGTCGAACTACGCAAACGAATACTACGACTATAAGAACGGCTCCGACAAGAAAGGCCGCGAGGGCTTCCGCCGCGGAGTTACGGAGGGCGACATCACGCCCGCCGCTATGCGCCGCGCCACTTTCGGGACGCTCGCGCTTGCCTGCTGTGTGGGTTGCTGCCTAATCCCTTTCGGCGGGTGGCAACTGATACCGGTGGGGGTGCTGATTGCCGTGTTCGCCCTTGCCTACAGTGCAGGACCGATACCATTGTCGCGCGTAGGATTGGGCGACGTGGCCGTGCTGCTGTTTTTCGGGCTTGTGCCAGTATGCCTTACGTTCTATTTGCAGACCGGGACGATAACCGAAGACGTCGTCTGCGGCTCTTTCGCAATAGGATTGATGGGAGTGAATGTATTGATAGTCAACAACTACCGCGACCGCGATGATGACCTTGAGGCGGGCAAGCGCACCACGGTGGTGCGCTTCGGCAAGAAAACGGCAATCGTGGCATACCTGTTGTTCGGTTATACGGCGGTAGTGCTCACCGCTCCCGTGTGGGCTGTGAGAAACTGGTTCGTGGTTGCCCCGATAGCGTATCTGCTGATGCATCGGGCAACGTGGGGCAGGATACGCCGCAGTTCCGGCTCCGCCCTCAACCCGCTGCTTGGCGCGACAGCCCGCAATATGCTCATCTACACCATACTGCTGACCATCTGCGCCGCAATTGCCTGACAGCATTCCGCTTAACTTTTTTTGTGAACGGGCAATTGACCAAAAAGGCACAGGAAATTGTTACTCATAAAAGGGAAAACATAAAACTCCGACAATATGAAACATCTGACCATTATCCTGATGCTATGGGGCTTTTTAGCGCCCATCCAAGCGATAGCCTACGACGACTACGACAGCCGCCGTGCCGAATCGTATATGAAAGAAGCCGAATACTACAAGAAGAAAGCCGACGGCTACCGCCGTGAAGCCGAATATTACAAGAAACAAGCGCAAGGCTACCAGCGCGAAGCCGCCTACTACACGAAACGCGGCGATATGGACCGGGCAAAGACATATATGGACCGTGCGGAAAACGCCATGGACAGATACGAGACACAGATGCGCTATGCAAAAAACGCCGACGAGCGTGCCGCCGACTATCTGAAACGGGCATCGCGAATCCTCGACGACTGATTTGCGCTGTTTTAGCCTGCGGATAGCGGTTTTTCGGGCAATTATCACTAACTTTGCGCATTGTAGCGCGAGGCGCCTACTGAATTTGTAACAAATTGGATTGAAAACATATGAATGTACTTGAACTGAGCGAGCAGGAAATTGTCAGAAGAAACAGTCTTGCCGAGCTGCGCAAAATGGGCATCGAGCCTTACCCTGCAGCAGAATTTAAAGTAACAGGACACACCAAGGAAATAAAAGAGAACTTCACGGACGAAGGCGAACAGCGGAACGTAAGCATAGCCGGCCGCATAATGAGCCGCCGCATAATGGGCAAAGCATCGTTTATGGAGTTGCAGGACGCCGACGGGCGCATACAGGTATATGTAAGCCGCGACGACATCTGCCCTGATGGAAACAAGGATTTATACAACATATTTTTCAAGAAACTGCTTGACATAGGCGACTTCGTAGGAATCGAAGGCTTCGTCTTCCGCACGCAGATGGGCGAAATCACCGTGCACGCAAAGAGCATCAAGCTGCTCAGCAAGTCGTTGCGTCCGTTGCCTATCGTAAAGGTTAAAGACGGTGTCACCTACGACGCTTTCGAAGACCCCGAGCTGCGCTACCGCCAGCGCTATGTTGACCTGGTGGTGAACGACGGAGTGAAGGAAATATTCATAAAGCGCACGAAGGTCTATAACTCAATGCGCGAATACTTCAACTCCCACGGATATATGGAAGTGGAGACCCCTATCCTGCAACCCATACCCGGCGGAGCAGCCGCACGCCCGTTCATCACACACCATAACGCACTCGACATACCGCTGTATCTGCGCATTGCCGACGAGCTGTACTTGAAACGCCTGATAGTGGGCGGATTTGAAGGAGTTTATGAATTCTCCAAGAATTTCCGCAACGAAGGTATGGACCGCACCCACAATCCGGAATTCACATGTATGGAAATCTATGTTTCCTACAAGGATTACAACTGGATGATGGAATTCACTGAGAAGATGCTTGAAAAGATCTGCCTCGACGTGAACGGCACGACAGAAGTTAAGGTAGGCGACAACGTAATCAACTTCAAGGCTCCGTTCAAGCGCGTCACGATGATAGATTCAATAAAGGAATTCACAGGAATCGACATCACCGGTATGGACGAGGCTCAACTGCGCGACGTTTGCAAGCAAATCGGCGTGGAAGTTGACGATACAATGGGCAAAGGCAAGCTCATCGACGAAATATTCGGCGAGAAATGCGAGGGCAACTACATCCAGCCTACATTCATCATCGATTACCCGATAGAAATGTCGCCACTGACCAAACGCCACCGCAACAACCCGGACCTCACCGAACGCTTCGAGCTGATGGTCAACGGAAAGGAGCTCTGCAACGCATATTCCGAGCTCAATGACCCGATTGACCAATACGAGCGTTTCGTTGAACAGATGCGCCTGAGCGAAAAGGGCGACGACGAGGCGATGATAATCGACAAGGACTTCATCCGCGCGTTGGAATACGGTATGCCACCTACATCAGGAATGGGTATAGGTATGGACCGCCTTGTAATGCTCATGACCGGGCAGACTACCATACAGGAAGTGCTGTTCTTCCCGCAAATGCGTCCGGAAAAAGTGGCAAAGCGCGACTGTGAAGAAGCGTTTACAGCTGTCGGCGTGCCGGCAGAATGGGTACCGGCAGTGCAAAAAGCCGGATGCCTCACAGTGGAAAGCCTTGCCGAGGCAAAACCCGGCAAGCTGCATCAGGACTTATGCGGGCTCAACAAGAAATATAAGCTCGAACTTGCCAATCCGTCACAAGAAGACGTTGCCGGATGGGTGGAAAACGCCAACAAGAAACAATCACAACAATGAGTTTCCCTGGCAAAATAGCGGTAATGGGAGGGGGCAGTTGGGCCACTGCCCTCGCCAAACTGCTGCTGCAGAATTGCGAATCGATAATCTGGTATATGCGGCGCGACGACCGGATTACCGACTTCAAAAGCGAAGGGCACAACCCGGTATATCTGTCGGACGTGATATTCGATGTTGACAGAATCGAATTCTATTCCGACATCAACAAAGCCTGCGATGAAGCCGACACCTTGCTGCTGGCAATGCCGTCGCCATACATAAAAGAGCATCTTAAAAAAATCACTACCGACATAAGCGGCAAATATATGGTCACGGCAGTAAAAGGCATAGTGCCTGACGAGAACGCCATTGTGACGCAATATATGTCTGACTTTTACGGCATCGATCCCGACCGGCAGCTTGTGATAGGCGGACCTTGCCATGCCGAGGAAGTGGCGCTGGGACGCAACAGCTATCTCACAATCGGCAGCAACGACATCGCCCTTGCCGAACAATTCGCTCGCTGTCTCCAAGGCAAAGCGATGCGCACGATCACATCCAACGATGTGGCAGGAATCGAATACGGAGCCGTTTTGAAAAACGTCTATGGCATCTGTGCCGGAATCGTATATGGACTGAAAAGCGGCGACAACTTCCTCGCCATGCTAACATCGAACGCTATCCGTGAAATGGACTCGTTCATAACAACCGTGTGCGGAGGGAAGCGCAATATCTGCGATTCCGTATATCTCGGAGACCTTATTGTCACGGCTTACTCAAAATTCAGCCGCAACCACAATCTCGGGGCATACATCGGGCGAGGTTATTCAGTGAAAGCGGCG
>JADIMC010000098.1 GCA_017694955.1 Candidatus Limisoma faecipullorum | reverse complement strand
ACAAACGTGATAGACGAGAAATGCGCATATTATGCCTACGACCGCATCGACATCGTGCGGCGGCAGCGGGATGCAGATAAAGTCGCTTGCCAAGTATTTCCCTTTCGTGTTCGGCGTGGTGGCGTTGTTCTTTTATGAGATTTCGGAAATATCAATCAACAGTTTCTTTATCAATTATGTGGTTGACGACGGCTGGTTCTCGAAGACGATGGCGGCGACGATTCTTTCTTTCGGCGGATTGGGGCTGTTCATGTGCGGCCGTCTGGCAGGGTCGTGGGTGATGAGCCGCATACGTGCGGAGCTGGTGCTTCTCGTCTGTGCCACGGTGACTGTGCTGACTACCGGTTTGATCGTGCTCGATTTGGGCGTCGTGTCGTTAGTTGCGTTGTTTGTGGGGTATTTATTCGAATCGATAATGTTTCCTACGATATTCGCCATATCGTTGCGCGGTGTCGGGGCTAAGACAAAGCGTGCCTCGTCGTTCCTGATGATGACTCCGATAGGCGGTGCTGTCGGTCCGATGCTGATGGGGATAGTGGCAGATGCCGCCACGATGTCGCTGTCGTTTATTGTCCCGTTTATAGGATACGTCGTGGTGTTCCTGTTCGCCCTCTATACGGTCAACCGCACGGGACGGCAGCTCAGTGCGTAGCCTTGTGCCACGAAGTCCCGCTTAGGGCATAGGTGGCCATGCTGTTTTCTGTGGGGTCGGAAATTGTCAGTCCTGAAAATGTGTCCACACGGATTTGCTCATAAGTTATGGCTGTATAGATTGTTGGAGTGCAGGCTTTTGCAATGACGGTGCGTTGCATCTGGTCGCGGAATGCCTGAAGCAGTTCCTTGTCGCCGCACAGATTCTCCACGTAGCTCTCCATGTCGAAGAACATGGATGGGATATAGCCGTCGAGCCGTTGCAGTTGCGGCAGCTTTTCGGTGTCGAACGTGTGTCTGCTGTTGATTTCACGCATTATTGATGCCAGATTCTCCATTTGCGAGCAATCGGTCACGGCTATCGAGCCGCACGGTGTGGGATAGTCGGAGTAGAAGCTTAGGAATCCCTCGCAAATCTTTTCATAATCAGGCGTCCCGAGCAGATATCCCCCGATGATGTCGTAGGGCATGCCGTGCGACATTATCTCGCTTGTCGAGGCAATCAGATGCCCTGTCACTTCGCGCAGCTCGTAGGCTACCTCCACGTTCGACATATAGCAGTCGTCGAACAGGATATAGTCCATTTTCATACCGGCATCCTCTATGGCTTCACGCAAGGTTGATATGTCGGTCTGATATTCCGGCGACAATCCTCCGAAAAAGCGTGTGCGTGGCCCTGCCGTCCCTTCCCAGTGGAATCTTGCAGGTTTCCGTAGCGCGCGCTGCTGCCCGCTTACCGGAATCCATCCTAAGCCGTGGCAGCCTATTGTCATTGAATAGCGGCTTGCCGGGGCTATTCCGGCAATATCGGCGAGCATTGAAGATATGCCGGCGGCAGATGTCATCGGTGGGTTGTCGTAGGTCTTCAGCACCGTTTCCTTGCAATCAGCCCCTATTTCGAGCAATCGTGCCTCGTAGGGACTGTTGGCAAGATATACGATGACACGCTGGCTGTGCAGCCCGTTGGCGGCAATAGCCTCTTTCATATCCTCGATATTGTTGATGAAATCGTATGTGAGGTCGGTTGACCATGGAAAATACATGATAAGCGTATGCTCCACAGGCTCCGGCGGCTCATTGTCGTGGCACGAGGTGCACGATGAAAGCGACACCACGCAGACTAATGTCAACAGAAAAAAACGTAATTTGCCCATAGGCACAAAAATACGCACTTTGCGGCAAAATTGCAAAATCAGTTGAGCGACGCGAGATAGTCGCTTGGAGCGAATCCGGTAATTTTCTTGAACAGGAAGCTGAAATATTGCACATTCGGGAATCCTACGTGACGGGAAATCTCTGCGGGAGAGCCTTTCTTTCCGGTCAGCATCTGTTTTGCCGCCTCCAGTTGCCGGCAGCGTATGTATTCTTCCGGATTCATTCCTTTCTCGAATTTCAGCAAGTCGGTGAAATATGCTGTTGAGAGATTCATCATCCGCGCCAGAAATGCAGGGCTTGGCAGTTTCCCTCCCGCTAATTTCCCGGAAAAGATGATTTCCGACACGATATCGTCGAATTTCTTCATCAGCATTCCGTTGCGGTTCTCCCTGGTGATGAATTGCCTTTCGTAGAAGCGCGTGCAGTAGTCGAGCATCAGCTCTATGTGGCGGGAGAGTATGGTGCTGGTGTGCGAGTCTATCGGGTGGCGCAGCTCTTTCTCGATGTTTTCAAGGCAACAGGTTATTGTAGCCGTTTCCCGTTGCGACAGGTGCAGGGCTTCTTCTTTCCTGTAGTTGAAAAAGGTGTAGCTCTTTATATGGCTTTTCAGCGATGTGCATTGAAGCAGGTCCGGGTGGAATGCCAGCAGCCATCCTTTGTCGGGCAGGGTGTTGTTCCTGCTCATCTGGAAAATCTCGCCGGGTGTGAGAAACACCATGGAGGCATTGGTGTAATCATAATATTTTCTGCCACAGCAGCAACAGCTGTCCTCGCACTCTTCAATCAGCAGTATCGCGTAGAATTCGAATTTGACGGCATCCTGTTCCAGGCACGGATTCTCAAGGTTGATGATCGTGGCTTGCGGATGCAGGGTCTTTTGCCCGAGGCATTTGTTACATTCGCATACGGTTTTGAAATCCAGAGTAGTCTCTTTTGCCATATTTTCTGCTGTTAGCTTTTGAAGGCAAAGGTAGATTAAAGAAGCGGAGCGACTGTAAACATTACTACGGAAAAGACAACCATATTTACTGACAGGGGCTGTATCTGTAAATATGGGCATAGTTTCTGTAATATGTTTACAAGGAAATCCGCTATTGTATGATAATTTTGCATTGTAAAAAATGAAAGATATGGATGTTTTTAAAAAAGCAGCCACGGCATTGGCGGTATGCCTGTGCGTGGCAGTGACCATTTACGGACAAACAAATCAAGGAGATATGGCACAATCGAATCCTACGCCGGGGAAAGATGGAAACAAATACGTCCCTTATGAGGAGCGTACCGGCAACGAATCAATCGTTTATTTCACGCGCAGTCTCAGTAAGGAAGGCTTGATGAAAGCCTATGAGCAGGTGTGCGCAAGCATCGGAGGGCGCATCGGTGTCAAACTGCATACCGGTGAGCAGAATGGACCGAATATCATTCCGCGCGAATGGGTGAAGGCTTTGATGCAGAAAAACTTGCCGGAAGCCAGCATCGTGGAGACCAACACTTATTATGTCGGAGACCGTTACACTACGGAGCAGCACCGCGAGACGCTGAAAGTGAACGGGTGGACGTTCTGCCCAGTTGACATCATGGACGAGGAGGACACGATAACGCTTCCTGTGAAAGGAGGAAAATGGTTTGACAAGATGGCTATGGGCAGCCATTTGACGAATTACAACTCGCTTGTGGTTCTTACTCATTTCAAAGGGCATACCAAAGGCGGTTTCGGCGGAAGCAACAAGAATATCGGAATCGGATGCGCCGACGGTCGCATAGGCAAGGCGTGGATACATACTACTCCGGGTCAGGACGACCAATGGGATATTGCGGAAGAGGAATTCATGGAGCGGATGACGGAATCGACGAAGGCTGTCGCGGACTATTTCGGCAAGCATATCACTTATGTGAACGTGATGCGCAATATGTCGGTCTCCTGCGATTGCGAGGGCGTGAATGCCGAGCCGGTGGTCACGCCTGACGTGGGCATCCTTTCTTCCACCGACATCCTTGCGCTCGATCAGGCGTGCATCGATTTGGTGTATGCTATGACCGAGGCAGAGCATCACGATCTGGTGGAGCGCATAGAAAGCCGTCACGGGTTGCGCCAGCTGTCGTATATGAAGGAGCTTGGCATGGGCAATGACCGCTATGTGCTCATCGACTTGGACAACGGCGGCAAGCGCATAACACCGGCAGAAGCCGTGAAGGGGCTGAAGCCTTTTGAGCAGGAGCGAGAATAGGATTGTGGAAATGATGGCTGCATCTTGAGGCTTGGAATAGATGTGTGGAGGGATATTTTTTGTCAAGCTTTCCGATTTTATTGCAGGTAATTACAGAAAAAATAATAACTTTGCAGCCGTTATTGCCTAATCAGAAAAATTAAAACAATAAATACACAGATTTCGTATGATTAACGCTCAAGACATTAAAATCGGAACATGCATCCGTATGGATGGCAAATTGTATTTCTGCATAGACTTTCTTCATGTAAAGCCGGGAAAGGGCAACACGTTTATGCGTACAAAACTTAAAGACGTGGTTGACGGCTACGTTTTGGAGCGTCGCTTCAACATCGGCGAGAAGTTGGAAGACGTGCGCGTGGAGCATCGTCCTTATCAGTACCTCTATCAGGAGGCCGGCGATTTCATTTTCATGAATCAGGAGACATTCGAGCAGATTCCTATCCACAAGGATCTCATCACTGGTGTTGACTTCATGAAGGAGGGCGACGTGGTTGACGTTGTTTCCGATGCTTCTACAGAGACGGTGCTTTATGCTGAGATGCCTATCAAGACCAAGTTGAAAATCACTTACACCGAACCGGGTTTGAAAGGCGACACTGCTACCAATACATTGAAGCCGGCAACGGTGGAGACAGGCGCTACTGTGCGTGTGCCGTTGTTCATCAACGAGGGCGAGACAATCGAGGTCGATACTCGCGAAGGCACATACGTAGGCCGTGTGAAAGCTTAAGGAATATTTAAAGGAATGATTTGAAAGGCTGCCTTTTAGGCGGCCTTTTCTTTTTATGCGCGATAATTTTATGAAATCGGGAATAATTCACTACTTTTGTAAAAAGCCGTTTGGCTTTGGCAATTGATAGAGAGTGATGAGATATTTCGAGCCATATACGCTTAATGTTTCCGGCAAATTGCTTGAGGTGGATTCGCCGATAGTGATGGGCATACTTAATGCCACTCCTGATTCGTTTTATTCAGGCAGCCGTTGCGACAGCGATGAGGCGGTGAGGATGCGTGTCAGGCAGATTGTGTCGGAAGGCGGCAGGATAATAGATGTTGGCGGATATTCTTCCCGTCCGATGGCCGACGATGTAGCGCCGGAGGATGAGTGGCGGCGGCTGTCGGCCGCGTTGCGGATTGTCAGGGATGAAGCTCCCGGGGCAATCGTGTCGGTTGATACTTTCCGTGCGTCGATAGCCGAGAGATGTGTCGGCGAATATGGCGTTGATATTGTCAACGACATCTCTTCAGGACAGCTCGACAGGGCGATGATTCCCACTGTGGCGCGATTGAAAGTGCCTTATGTGATGATGCATATGCGCGGAAATCCGCACACGATGCAGGATTTTACTGACTATGGCGATGTGGCGGCTGATGTGATGCGCTTTCTGGGCGACAGAATGAAAGAGGCCGCTTATGCCGGGATTTCCGACATAATACTTGATCCTGGTTTCGGATTCAGCAAGACTCTTGACCAGAATTATGAGCTTCTTGCCCGGATGGAGCTGTTGCGCGAGCTTGGATATCCGTTGCTTGTGGGCGTGTCACGCAAATCGATGGTTTATAAGCTGCTCGGCACCAGTCCTGAGCAGTCTCTTAATGCCACGACTGCCGTCAATACGTTGGCGTTGCTTAAAGGGGCGAGCATCCTCAGGGTGCACGATGTCAGGGAAGCGGTGGAAGCTGTGGCTGTTGTGGAAAAATTCAGGGAGGAGAGTCCCTGCTAAAATTCGTTGTATTATGTTTGATTTCGGAGTAAAGGATGCAATTGATGTCTTAATAGTCGCGACGATTCTGTTCTATGTCTATAAGATAATGAAGGAGTCGGGCACTTTGAGCATATTCTTCGGGGTGCTGGCTTTCATAGTGGTATGGTTCGTCACGTCGGTGTTCCTTCAGATGGAATTGACAGGCAGGATATTGGACAAGTTCATGAACATAGGCTTGCTGATTCTTGTCATAATCTTTCAGGACCAGATAAAACGTTTTCTTGTGGAAATAGGCTCGCATCGCCGGTGGCGGTTCATCCACCATATCTTCAAGCGTAAGAAGGCGGGGGGTGAGATTGTGCAGAAGGCGTGGGTCTCGCCGGTGGTATATGCGTGCATCAGTATGTCGAAGTCGAAGACAGGGGCGCTGATTGTGCTGAAGCAGAATGTGCCGCTCGACACTTATGAGAATTCGGGCGACATAATCGATGCAGGAGTCAACAGCCGGCTGATTGAGAACATATTTTTCAAGAACAGCCCTTTGCATGACGGAGCGATGATAATCGACGGGGGCAGGATAAAGGCGGCAGGATGCATCCTGCCGGTGTCGCACGACGAGAATGTGCCGCGTCAGCTCGGGCTGCGGCACCGTTCGGCATTGGGAATATCACAGGTGACCGATGCGCTTGCCATAATCGTTTCGGAGGAGACAGGCAACATCTCCATTGCCTACAGGGGGAAATTGTCGCTGCGCCTGAGCCCGACCGACCTTGAGTCGCGCCTCACCAAGTTCAGCGAGCTGATTTCGTAAGAGTTCCGAATATGAGATGCAAGAATGTGGTGTTGTTAGTGTTGGCGTGCATTCTACCGTTGCTCGCAAAGGCTACAGGCTCATCGGCCGATGCCGTTTATATCGACGGTGAGGAATGGAGCTTGCTGGCAAAACCGCTTGAAGCCGATTCTGCTATTTCTGCCAGGTTGTATGCATTTTTGCCGGAAAACCGGAAATGGACTACGGCTAATTATGGCGGATATGATGCCGTTTGGGAAATGGTTGGCGACAGTCTGTATCTGAAAGGAGTGTCAGTCAGTCTGTATGATGAGAATACTGGCAAATACACGGAAAAGAATATCAAGGCTGATACTTTACACTGTATTTTTGATGGAAAGGTTTCTTCCAATGGAATTTTTGCTTATTGGGTCAATGGGAAAATCAGAGCTGGCAGAGGAAAGACGGTAAGGTATTTTCACGATGCCTTTTTCAGGAATCTGGAACAAGAGAAAGTAATGGATTTCGACAATGGTGTTGCCATCGGTAGCCAGACATTCAATAATCACAGGACAGCAGGATTACGGTCGGAAATCGACATTGCTGGAATCTTGTCAGTACGTTTTCCGTGGGATGAGTTCCCGGAAATTAAAGCGGGCGGAAGAATCAGTTTTCATTTAAAGGATGTTGCTATGACAGCCGACGGTCGGTTTGTCGATTGCTTGTTGGAAGTGTTCTACAATGACTGTGACGGGGCAAGAGTGAACATAACTGACCAGAACTCTTCTTGTGTTAAGGCTATGAAGGAGTTGCTTGCATCTGTGTATCCGTGGGAAGTATATGAAATTTATGGAGAAAGGATTGCCGTTCTGGAAGGCTGGATTGTTTCTTTGCGTTATCCTGACGACAGTAGAGACCGTCTTGGGGTTACCAAATAGGTTATATATAGTTTAAATGTCGCAACGGAAAGCGGACTGTTGAAAACAAAAAAAGCAGTTAGTGATTTGCTAACTGCTTCTTTGTCAGTGACCCCGGAGAGGCTCGAACTCTCGACCCAATGATTAAGAGTCATTTGCTCTACCAACTGAGCTACGGAGTCATTCCGTTGATTTCGGATGCAAAGGTAATGCCATTTGTTGAATCTGACAAATATTTTTGCAATAAAAATCTGGCTTAAATTCGTATGGCGTGTTTTCTTGTATGCTTATTGCTTGTGGCTGAGGAGTATAGTGTTTGGAAAATATTCGTTTGAAGAGGTCTTGAGTTGAAGCATAGCTTAGGAAGCCGGTTGCTTCGTGCGGTAACGGCTGTAAGGCTGTTTCGAGGATGCTGGATTAAACTTTTTTAAATATGCGCAAATTATTATAATATAAATAGTATCAGTTTTTTGCATTATACGGAATTGTCATTACCTTTGCAAAAAAAATTAAACGTATATTAAAATGAGGACTAAATTTTTATCGTTTCTGTTTGTTTCTTTAGTAGGGTTGGTGTCGTTGACTTCATGCGAGACTGATGAGGATGTGGGCTACGGACTTTCCGGTGCGTTCGGAAAATCATGGTATGGCGATTTCGGTGCTATTGACCGTTTCGGTTATCCGTTGTATAGCGAGATTACATTTATGGCTGGCAGTAGCAATGACCATGGCACAGGCTGGGAGCGCACTTATTATGAGGACGGAACCCCTTGCGATGACAGAAGGTTTGATTGGGAAGTGTCGGGATTGGATTTGTACTTGTTTTTTGATGACAGGACCAGTCTCTACATTACGGATTACAGTGTCACTCCCGATATGTTCAAGGGCGTGTTCGAGAATGGGGTCCCCTTTGTGCTTTATCTTGAGCGCCGTTGGTAAATTCTAATAGGCGCATAGTGCGGCATATATGCAGCCGTGAGTGTCTCCCTTGTCAAAAATGAGTTGAATGTGGACAAGGTTTCTCGTTTTTATATTAACTTTGCACCTGATTTCTCAAAATAGAATTCTGTAAAGGGATTCCATAAAAATGATGGCAGATGACAAATTTGAGTGTTAATATAAATAAGGTCGCTACAATCAGGAACGCGCGTGGGGGCAATGTGCCGAATGTGACACATGTGGCTTTGGACTGCGAACGTTTCGGTGCCGACGGAATCACGGTGCATCCGCGTCCGGACGAGAGGCATATCCGCAGGTCGGATGTGTATGAGTTGCGTCCGTTGCTCCGTACGGAGTTCAACATAGAGGGCTATCCGGCAGAGCCGTTTCTTGATTTGGTCACTTCGGTGAAGCCGGCGCAGGTCACGCTTGTGCCTGATTCTCCGGATGTCCTTACTTCGAACAGCGGATGGGACGTGACTGCTCATCTTGACTTTCTAACGCAGGTGGTTGACCGGCTGAAGGAAAAGGGAATCCGCACGAGCATATTCATCGATACTGACGAGCGCAACATATTGGCTGCCGCCCGTACCGGAGCCGACCGTGTGGAATTTTACACAGAGCCTTATGCCGCTATGTATGCGAAGGACCCGGAAGCGGCTGTCGCTCCTTATGTGGCTGCATCGGTAATAGCCCATAATGCGGGGCTTGGCGTGAATGCGGGGCACGACCTCAATCTTGAGAATCTGGCTTTTTTCCATGAGAAAATGCCATATCTCAATGAGGTTTCGATAGGGCATGCATTGATTTCAGACGCGTTATACTTAGGGCTGGAGGAGACAATCCGCCGTTATAAGGCTTGCTTGAAATAGTATAGTTTTTTTTATTCCATAAGTGAAGTCCGCATGGCAACGTCTTGCATTGCGGACTTTTTTATTGCTTGCTGCGGATTGCTGATTTGACGAAATTGCGCAGGCTGTTCCAGTATATCACGTAGTACAGTTTCAGCAGAAATTTTCTGCGTTCGCTTCCCTTGTCGAGCTCCTTCACTACGCGGACATTGTCGCGCAGCCCTTTGATGCGTTGTGTGTTCGACACGCCGTGGGAGTCATATACCGCTACTGTGACAGGGATATGCAGGAACTTGTGTCCTGACAGGTAGCACCGTTTGAAAAAATGCAGGTCGGCTGACATTGGAAAACGTGTGTCGAACAGCATTTCCCGCATCAATGCGGTTTTTGTGAAAGCAGCCTGGTGGCAGAAATACATCCGTTGCTTGTTGCACGGTTCGGATGCCGTCTTCAGCACTGTTTCCCCGTCGATAATCTTGAGAATGTCGCCATAGATAACATCGTATTTGCCTTTCTGGGCGTAAGTGGCAGTGTGTTCCAGCACTTGGTTGTCGGCGAAGGTGTCGCCGGCATTCATGAATATTATCCAGTCTCCTTTTGCCCGGCTTATGCCTTTGTTCATTCCTTGATATATTCCTCCGTCGGGCTCGCTGCACCAATATGCCAGACTCTCGCTGTGCGACTTTATGATTTCCGCAGTACCGTCGGTGGAGCCTCCGTCGATGACTATGTACTCCTTGCCGGCATAGCTTTGCTGCATTACGCTTTTCATTGTCTTTTCAATCTGATCTCTGCAGTTGAACGACACTGTCACTATGCTGAATGTTGGTTGATTGTGTGTCATTTTTGCCGTTTTAGCAATTTGAGGATTCTTTCTTTCACAGAAGGTCTCCAGCTATGCGCGCAATAGTGTATGGCATATGATGAGGGTGTGACTTCATATTTGTTGCCTGCAAATATTTCAGAGCGGAAAATCTTGATGTTCCCGTCTAAATCCTGATCGGTATCGGTATAGCGGAAGCCGTATTTTTCAGCGATTCTTGCATAAATTAGCGGGGAGAATATTTCGGCAGGAAGCTCCTTGGAGAAGGCTTTTGACTCATACCATTCGAGCACATCCTTTACAAACGGGCATCCTGGTTGTGCTCCCATTACTGCTGCCTGTATCTGCATACCTGAGATGTAGCTGTCGCCAATACGAGTGCCGTCGGGAGCAATCAGTTGTATTGACCCGGTCTTTTCGAGTTGCGTTGGATGATGTTCTACGCTTGAGATGAAATTGTAGTTTAGAAAATCGTCGAAGCGCTTGAGGGTCACGACGTCGGAATCCAGATAGAATCCCCCTTCGGTATAGAGCGCGTACATTCTGATATAGTCGGCGGCAAATGCCCATTTGCGTGCGGCTACGGCATCACGCACGAACTGTGGTGCAGATGTTATGTCGAAGTTGTCAAGACTCCATAGCTTGCGCTCATAGTCGGGCATGGCTTTTCTCCATGTTTCCATGCATTTCCTGATTCTCGCAGGATATGGCTCACCGCTTAGCCAGCAGAAATGGATTATTTTAGGTATCATAAGTCTATCTTATCAGTTTTTTTATCTGTTGTTTGCGTCTGTATCGGCTTTCAAGTTTTTCGAGCTCTTTTGTTGCCGCTTCCAGCATTGTATTCGTTTCCCAACCCATAGCTTTTGCATATTCCTCCACCATAAAACGGAATAAGTCACGACGGTGCGTGAGAGTGCGCAGATTTTTGGCGCAAATTTTTTGTGGTGGCGGCGAATTGTAGAATTTAGAGCGGTTTATGTCGATTACTGTGAAGTCGTAATGTCCGCTGTTATTTTTATGATAGAGGAAATTGCCGAGATTGAGATCGCCATGGACGATGCCTTTGCGATGCATTTCCGCTATATGGCGGGCGAGGTCTGTGGCAAGCTGGCGGTCGTAGCCGGGATTGTCCACCAGCGCAGGGAATGCCGGCGGATATGGACACGTTGCCGATATGAAATATCCGGTGGTGAACAGCCCGTGTCTCTTGATTTCCGCATATGCTATTTCCTGAGGGGTGGATATGCCTCTTTGCCTGAAGATGGATGCATAGCGGAATGCGCGTTCTGCTTTTGTCTTCCTGAAAAAAGTGTACGCTATTTGCTGTGCTAAATTGACGCGCTTGAAGCGTTTTATCGTCACCGGGATGCCGTCAAGGGTGAAATTTTTTATAGTGTTTCTTCCTTGATGCACGATGACGCCGTCCTGACTGTCGAATAGCCGGGAAATGTCATTGAGCCAGCTTTTTAAGTTGCGGAAACCGGGAGATATTATGAGTTTCATTTTTTGTCGGATAACAATGAGTTGTACAAATCCATCAATTGCTGTGCCTGTCGCTCTTCCGAGAAAAGTGCGGCATGTCTCTCACCTTGTTCGGCCATTTTTTGTCTTTGACCGGGGTTGTTGAGAAGCCGGTTGACGGCATCCGCCATACCTGTCGCGTCGTCAGGGTCGATATAGATGGAATCTTTACCCCCTGCTTCTTCCAGACAGGAGCCTGTGGCCGCAATTACCGGCACACCTGAACTGAGAGCTTCGAGCACGGGTATGCCGAACCCTTCGAACCGCGAAGGATATACGAATATTTCAGCCATTTGGTATATTGCGGGAAGAAGACGGAATACCACATTATGGAGTATGTGCACTCTGCCGCTTAACCCGTTGTTATGGATGAAGTTTTCTACTATTGACGTGTAGCCGGTGCGTTTGCCCACGATTACCAAATGCACATCGTCGGGGACATCAACCATCGCTTTCACGGCGAGCAATGCGTTTTTCCGTTCTTCAATGCTTCCTACGTTGAGTATATAGCGGTCGGGAAGATTGTAAGTCTCTTTTGCCTCTTTTTTTGTCTTGTCGGGGGCTGTGGCTGAGAAAGAGCGGTCGCATCCTTGGTATATGGTGCGGATTTTAGTCGGACTTATATGGAAATAGCTGATTATGTCGCGCTTTGTACATTCGCTGATGGCGATTATAGCGTCGGCATTCTTACAGGATTTTCCGTATTTATAGCGGTATAACCGTCGGTCTATTGCGGAATAGTATTGTGGAAAGCGTATGAAAATCAGGTCGTGGATTGTCACAACGCTTTTTGTCCCTTTGGCTTTGCGTATGTTCAATGGCAGTTCGTTGCTGAGCCCGTGGTAGATGTCGATGCTGTCCTTTGTCAATTGTCGCGTGATTCCGAAAGTGCGCCACAACGATTTTATCTTTTTCCATAGCCCTTGCGGATAGCGGCATTCTAATTCGAATTTGTCGAGCAGTGAGTCCAATTGCTTGCTTGGAGAGTATTTGGGTGCATAAAGCAGATAAGTGTTTTCCGTACGAAAACGGCATATGATTTCTATCAGGTAGCGGCTGTAGTTGCCAAGCCCCGTGAAATTCTGCACTGCTCTTTTTGCATCGAATCCTATACGCATTGCCATAAAGATTATTCGTGCAAAAATAAGCAATAATTTTATTTTTTAGACAAAACAGATGACAGTGGAATCTTATTGTATAATTTTTTGTAACTTCGCAAGCGGTATTTATACAGAATATTAACTTTTATACAAAAATAGATGCAAGAAGAGAAAAAACGAGAGGGGGCAGGCATCCCTGAAAATGCGTTCCGGGAGCTGAAGCCGGGCGAAAACTATGTGCCTGTGATGAGGCCTGACCGGGTTTATCCGGAAGTTACACCTTATTCGGTGTCTGTGGGTTTGCTTATGGCAGTAATCTTCAGTGCCGCTGCTGCTTATCTGGGTTTGAAAGTGGGGCAGGTGTTTGAGGCGGCAATACCTATCGCGATTATTGCCGTAGGTCTGTCGGGTGCGTTGGGCAAGCGCAACGCCTTGGGACAGAATGTGATAATACAATCGATTGGAGCTTCGTCGGGAGTCGTGGTTGCAGGCGCTATTTTTACGCTTCCGGCGCTCTACATATTACAGGCCACTTACGGAGAGGCGATAACGGTGAGCTTCTTGGAGATTTTCTTGAGTTCGCTGCTCGGAGGCGTGTTGGGCATATTGTTCTTCATTCCTTTCCGCAAGTATTTTTGCTCTGATATGCACGGCAAGTTCCCGTTCCCGGAAGCGACAGCAACGACACAGGTGCTTATCTCAGGAGAGAAAGCCGGTAACCAGGCCAAGCCGTTGATTGTTGCCGGACTTGTTGGCGGTATATACGACTTTTTGTTGTCCACTTTCGGGTGGTGGAGCGAGACTCTGACCACTAAGGCCACTGCTTGGGGCGCAGAAATTGCGCAGCATGCGAAGATGGTTTTCAAAATCAACACCGGAGCGGCAGTGCTTGGTTTGGGATATATAGTAGGTCTGAAATACAGTTTCATAATATTTGCCGGCAGTGCGTTTATCTGGTATGTTATAGTTCCGTTAATCGGTACGCTGACACCTAATTTCCTTTCGCCGGAAGAGATTTTTTCGGAGCAGGCGCGCTATATAGGCATCGGCGGTATCGCAATGTCGGGAATCATCGGTATAATAAAGTCGTGGGGAATTATACGCAGCGCGGTAGGTCTTGCCGGACGTGAGTTCAAGGGCAAAGGTGGAAGCGTGCAGCAAGTGGTGCGCACCCAGCGCGACATATCTATGAAGGTTCTTACCTTTTCTCTTATAGCAGCATTGGTAATCACTTTCATATTTTTCTATTTCGGCGTGATACATAATCTGTTGCAGACGGTGGTGGCATTTGTTGTCGTGACTGTCATTGCATTCCTGTTTACTACGGTGGCGGCCAACGCGATTGCGATTGTCGGTACTAATCCGGTGTCGGGAATGACTCTGATGACATTGATTATCGCTTCGGCTGTGTTTGTAGCTGTCGGAATGAAAGGTGCGGCAGGCATTGTGGCTTCGATGGTTATCGGTGGTGTGGTATGTACGGCATTATCGATGGCAGGAGGTATGGTTACGGATATGAAAATCGGCTATTGGCTCGGAAGCACCCCAAAGAAGCAGCAGACTTGGAAACTGGTCGGCACGCTTGTGTCGGCTGCAACTGTCGGTGGTGTGATAATGATACTTGCAAAGGTCTATGGATTCACAGGAGAAAATGCTCTTGTCGCACCGCAAGCAAATGCAATGGCGGCAGTGATTGAGCCATTGATGATGGGTGGTAATACGCCGTGGATGCTTTATGGCGTAGGTGCGGTGCTTGCTGTGTTGCTCAACTGGTTGGGTGTGCCTGCATTGGCATTCTCTCTCGGTATGTTCATCCCGATGGAACTTAATGCTCCGTTGCTTGTTGGCGGACTGATTAGCTGGTTTGTAAGCAATCGCTCTAAAGATCAGCAGCTTAATAATGCCCGTCATGAGCGTGGCACTCTTCTCGCTTCCGGTTTCATTGCTGGTGGCGCTTTGATGGGAGTTGTAAGCGCAGGCATGCGTTTTGGAGGATTCGAATATTCGCATACTTTGTCGGCAGGCATATTGCAACTCGCCGGCATAGTGGCGTATGTGCTCCTGATAGCTTATCTTATCTGGGACAGTATGCGCGCGAAGAAAGATATTCAGTAAATTCTTTTATTCAATGGCAGGGTTTGGCAGAGAAGGCTGAACCCTGCCGTTTTGTAATGTCGCGGCAAGAAAAAACATACAGTATTATTCTGAAATGTTGTTTGTTTGGAAAATAATGCGTACTTTTGTGCGCTTATTCCGAATAGGCTCGAAAAGAGATGCCGCTTATATATGGTATCCGCCTCACGGGTTAATTTGTAAATTTCTATTTTAAAATGTACGTAATTGTAGAAATTCAGGGACAGCAATTCAAGGCAGAAGCCGGAAAATTCTTGTATGTCCACTATCTCGGCGAGAACGTCAAAGAAGGCGATCAGGTTGAGTTTGACAAAGTTCTCCTTGTTGATGCCGACGGTGCCGTTAAGATCGGTGCTCCTACCGTTGAAGGGGCAAAAGTTGTTTGCGAGGTAAAGCGTCCCCTCGTGAAAGGTGACAAGGTAATCGTTTTCAAGAAGAAGCGTCGTAAAGGCTATCGTCGTTGGAACGGTCATCGCCAGTATTTCACCCAAATTGTGATTAAAGACGTAGTTGCATAACCACTAAAGTTTGAAGAAATGGCACATAAAAAAGGTGTAGGTAGTTCTAAGAACGGACGTGAATCGGAAAGCAAACGATTGGGCATAAAATTGTTCGGTGGTCAATATGCAAAAGCCGGCAACATAATCAAGCGTCAGCGTGGTACGGTTCATCATCCGGGTGTGAATGTAGGTATGGGCAGAGATCATACTTTGTATGCATTGATTGACGGTACGGTAGCATTCTCTACAAGGAATGGACGTAATTACGTCAATGTAAATCCTGTTGAAGTACCGGCTGAAGAACAGAATTAAGATTTTTCAGAAAAAGGAAAAGACAGAGGCGGTTGCAGCAGCATCCGCCTCTGTTGTTTATAAAAAATGAGATTCTTATGGGATAAGAATATTAACGAGTCTTGATAAGGATTCCTGTAAGGTTGCGGCCTGATTCTGTCCCGAGTGCTCTTGCCGAAAAGAATCGTGAGGGGTTGCACTTTGTGCATAGCTGTGAGCGTAGGATGTTATTCTTGTCAATACCGCATTTCTCCATCCAGAATATGTTGGCTTCAACCAAGTCGATGTGTGCTTTGCCGGTTGATTTGTTGCGTCGCATTATTTTATCGAGCGGCAATCCTCTTTCTCGGAATTGCTCCACGACCTCATCGCCGACTTCAAAGCATTCCTGGCATATCGAAGGTCCGAATGCCGCCTGAATGTTACCGGCAGAGGCGCCAAGTGCCGACATCGCTTTTATTGTATTTGCCGCTATGCCATTCATTGTGCCTTTCCATCCGGCGTGTGCGGCTCCGATTACATCAGCTTCATTGTCATAAAACAGCATAGGTACGCAATCTGCGGTGAATATCCCTATGGCGATGCCTTGCAGGTTGGTGACCAATGCATCCGCTTCGCCTGCGCGTTGGTTATAGTCGGAAATTATTGCAACATCTGTGCCGTGGACTTGTCTTGCTGTAATCAGCCGTTCCGCGGGAATTCCTAACGCATTGCATAGCTTGTCTCGTGACATTGCGACATGTTCAGGACTGTCGCCGGTGTAGTCGCAACAATTGAATTCCGAGTACGGTCCGGAATTACCGGCATAGCCTCTTTCTGTAGTGAATGCAAAGGCGGTACCGTTGTCGCATAAGCAAAGACGGTCAATTCTCATCATTAAAATCGTCTGCCCAGTATTCTTCGGGCCATTCCACCTCCCATTGCTCGTCATTGCCGCTTATGGGCTCGTTTTCGATGATGAAGGAATCTTCTTCTTCCACACGGTGCTCTAAATCGAGGTCGCGGTGTGTGATACGTGCAGGTATGCGGTTGTCTTCATCGTTGATTGTGCGCCAAAGCACATCTTTCAATTCGGTGAGCCCCATTCCGGTAACTGACGATATGAACACGGTCTCTACTCCTTCTGGCAGCTCGCTGTGTCGCATTTCTTCCATCAATTCGTCATCGAGCATATCGCATTTTGTTATGGCAAGTACGCGCCCTTTGTTCACAAGGTCGGGATTGAAACGCTCCAATTCACCGAGCAGTATGCTGTATTCTTTGCGTATGTCGTCGGTATCTGCCGGAATCATAAACAGCAGAACGGCATTGCGTTCTATATGTCGCAGGAATCTGAATCCCAATCCTTTTCCCTCGCTGGCGCCTTCGATGATTCCGGGAATGTCGGCCATTACAAACGACTGTGCTCCACGGTAGCTTACTATGCCAAGATTCGGCTCAAGGGTGGTGAACGGATAATCGGCAATTTTTGGCTTTGCCGCTGATATTGATGATAATAGCGTGGATTTCCCGGCATTCGGGAAGCCTACAAGCCCTACATCGGCAAGCAGTTTCAACTCAAGCACTATGGTCTTTTCTATTGCCGGTTCACCAGGCTGTGCATAGCGTGGAGTACGGTTTGTGGGCGATTTGAAGTTCCAGTTGCCTAAACCTCCGCGTCCTCCTCGTAATAATTTCACTTCTTGCCCGTCATCGGTCACTTCGCATAAAAACTTGCCGGATTCGGCATCGTACACGGCCGTTCCGCATGGAACCTCTATGACCTTGTCTTCTCCATCCTTTCCGGAGCTGCGTCCTTCTGAGCCGGCTTGTCCGTCGCCGGCGAACACGTGACGTTGGTATTTCAGATGGAGCAATGTCCAAAGATTGCGGTTTCCTCTGAGTATTATATGCCCTCCACGTCCGCCGTTGCCACCGTCAGGCCCTCCTTTAGGCACGTATTTTGCGCGGTGGAAATGGCAAGAGCCGGCACCTCCTTTGCCTGAGCGGCAGAAGATTTTTACATAGTCGATGAAATTGGAATTTGCCATAATGCCGCAAAGTTACTACTTTTTGACGACATCAGCGAATCAATGACTGTCTGACGGTTGAAAGTTCAGATTATGCCCATTGTACGCATCAGATAGCTTGCATTTGTATTTTGTGCTATGCCAGGCATAATGCGATAGGAAAAAGACAGGTTGTCACCGTTGATTTCCGCCTCAAAACGGAAATTGTTGACTTTCTCAGGGTATGCTTCGGCGAGGGTGCCGAGTGCCAGGTCGTGGGTTGCTATTATGCCTGCCACGGGCAGTCCAATCAGTTTGCTTACAAGTCCGAGCGAGCCTTTTTGTTTGTCGGTGGAATTTGTGCCACGTAGGATTTCATCGAGTATGACGAGCATTCTCTCTCCTTTTTCTGCCCGTCTTACTATTTGTTGAAGCCGCGATAATTCGGCAAAGAAATATGAAGCTCCGTCAGTAAGCGAGTCGGATGTCCGCAAGCCGGTGAACAGTGATGCTGGAGAGAAAGTCATTTGCTTGGCGAATACAGGAGCCCCTATCAGCGCAAGTAGGTAATTGACGGCTACAGTGCGCAAATATGTGCTTTTCCCTGCCATGTTTGCTCCGGTGACCACGAAAAACGATTGCAAGGAAAGCCGTTGTATGTCATTGCATACGCATTTGTCTGCGGCAATGAGCGGATGTCCGGCCTCCTCTGCTTTTATGATGGTTTCTCCTGATTTGTCAGGTACGGGAAATATGTATCTTGGATTGTTGAATCTGAAGGTTGCCAATGCGCAGAATGCGTCGAAGCCTGCTATGCATTCGTCCCAGTCGTCAGTTTTTGCGACATTGTCTGCCATCCATTTTCTGGCGTTGTCGATTTGTCGTATGTCCCATAGAAGGAATCCGTTCATAATGGCATAGCCGAATACGTTGTAGCGTTGGTCAAGGTTGTTGATAATCCGCATTAACCGGTATGTCTGTAAGGAAGCGCAAGTGGTGTCGGATTTTACTTTTGCCTGTAAGTCTTGAAGAACGGGCGACGAGAATTGCCCGGTCTCTATTGTGCAGAATAAATTTGAACAGCAGGCTATCCGCTTGACGTTGACCGCAAGCCATTCGTGCAGCTTGCCGATTCTCTTCGCCTGTAATCCGCTTATGGCAAGCATAAGGAGGAAGAAATAGAATATGAACAAACCAGGAAGAATGTCGAAAGCCATTAATATGAACATTACGGCATAGAGCACGGGTACTGTATGGTATGCCATTTTCCATAGAATGCCGACAGAAAAGTCGGGAACATTAGTCTGATTAAGATGCTTCCCGTCGTTTACTTCTTCGGATGTCACCTTGCCTATTGATGCCATTTCAAGTCTGAAACTGTGGTTGCTTGCGAGTTCTTTTACGGCTTCTTGCCGTGTCTCCACACTATTGTAAACTTTCTCCGGATGCATCAGCCATTCTGCCAGTTTCCGACTGCCGGTCGTCGTGGATGTTGATGCCAATAAGGAAAAAATGGATTTCTTGCCAAACAGGTCTATGTCGAATGCGAAATCGTGGGAAGGGTCGATGTGCTCATTTCCTTCGGGAAGGTTGTCGAATTTTAAGTCGAGACGGTCGATGTTGAGCCGTGAGCTGTTGATTTTCGCCTCTTCTATAGCTTTCCTATTGTCAATCTTGCTGCTTGTTTTTGCCAGCCAAAGGAATATTACAAGACCGCATACGGCAATGACGGCAATTAAAAGGGCAGAATCCGGTATGAAGCAAGCGGCTACTGTAGCAATGAATACAAGCAGGCGGAGCATTGCCACGGCCATCGACAGACGGCGTAAGTGCTGAATGGAGTTGTTGCTGTTTTTTATGATCGACAGGTAGTAATCTCTCGGATTCATCTGACTTTTGTCGGTGTTAGGTCGTGAAGTATGATGCGTGCCGCTTCTTTTGCGCTGTCCTTTTTGCCGAGCTTTTCGCAGACGGTGTTGTAACCGTCGCACATAGCGCGCCATTGAGGGGAATCGTAGAGCAATGGCTCTAATTCTTTAGCGATGTTGTCGGGCGTGCATTCGTGCAAAAGTAATTCTTTCACGACATTCTTGTTTGCAATAAGGTTTGGAAGTGACACAAACGGTACTTTCAATATGTGCTCGAATAGCTTGTAGGCAAGCTTTGAGCCGTTTGCTCGGTAGCATACCACTTGCGGTGTGCCGATTACAGCAGTTTCGAGTGTTGCCGTGCCGGATGTGACTAATGCTGCAGCCGAGTTGGCTACCAGTGAGAATGTGTCGGCTTCCACGAGCAAAGGACTTGCTTTTATTCTGTTTCTGTTTAAAACGCAGGCGTAAAAGTCCTTCTCTATATTCGGTGCAGCGGCCACGATTGGTTGGAAATTGCTGAATCGGGAGGCTGCTTTGTACATTGGTGGCAGGTTGTTGCGTATTTCTCCAGCACGCGAGCCTGGCAGTAAGGCTATTATCGGACGTCTGTCACGAATGCCGTGCTTTTCCACGAATTCCAGAAATTCAGGGGCATTTTGTCTGAATTCATAGATTTCATTATATGTAGGATTCCCTACATAATCTGACTCCACATTGTGGCGAGCATAAAATTCCGTTTCAAAAGGTAATATGGAAAGCACTTTCCGCACATATTTTTTTATCTCTTTCACTCTCCATTCTTTCCATGCCCATACTTTGGGAGAAATGTAGTAATATACTGGTATGCCTTTCTTGTATGCATATTTGGCTATCTTGAGGTTGAACGAAGGGTAGTCGATTAATATGACAGCATCTGGATGGAATGAATCCAATGCATTTTTTGCACTCCGCATATTCCCGAATATTTCCGGCAAATGGCGCAGTACTTCCGAAAACGCCATATATGCCATCTTCTTATAATGTACTATGGGCTTCGCACCTGAGGCCTTTTCCATAAAATCACCTCCAAGATAACAGAATCCGGAATCTTTGTCGGCCTCTCGCAATGCCTTTATCAATCTTCCGCCGTGCAGGTCGCCTGATGCTTCGCCGGCAATTAGAAAGTACTTCATAGCGGTGTGTCAAAAATCATATCCTATGGAGAAATTCCAGCTGCGGTTTTTCATTGTCCAGTCGCGGTCGGCGGATATGTCCTTAAATCCGTTCATATAGTAAATGTTGAACGAGTAGTGCTTGTTGATTCTTATCCCTGTTCCTATTTTTAGCCCCCAGTCGAAACTTTTGTGCTGCCATTTGTCGCCTCCGTAGAAATCCCTGTGGAGCTCTTCGTAGTTGTAGAATCTTGATGCGTCATCGGGTCCTACTGACATTTTTATGTGTTCTACGTCGTCGGAACCGTCGCCAAGCGCGAAACCGAAATAAGGACCGGCGTCAACATGCCATTGCACGTGTGCCGACAGGTTGAATCTGAAAGAAGCGAGCACTGGTATTGTGAACATATTGTAGCGCGTATTGCCTATTTCGTTCTCGAGTGTTTGCGACGTGTTGTCGTGACGGATTACGGTGTAGTCGTATCTGCGGTTCTCAAAGAAAAAACCGGGTTGTATGGAAAAGAATTCGCGGATGTTGAGGTCAACCACGCCGCCTATAGTCCAACCTGCGCCCTGGTTGACGCTTACATTGTCGCTATAGCTGCCGAGGTCCATTTTTTGCCCGGAAGAAGTTATGCCGAAACGCACTCCGGCTGTGATTGCTTTTGAAGGAACGCCTGTGTCCATAAAATCATCGGCTTTTGCAACTTGGGCAATAGTAGCCAAGAGTATAGTCAGAGGTAAAATTATTTTTTTCATATTAAATAGGAATTTGAGTGTAAAAGTAATGTTTTTCTTGCAAAATCGGTAAGAAGTCCGACTTTTCGTCTATTTAATTTGTTAAATAGGAAAACAATTGAGAAAAATCAGTAATTTTGCGATATTGCAAGAATGTTATGAAAACAATAAAGATTAATTCATTGGACACGATTGCCGATGCGGCGTGCGAGTTCATCAAGGCGACGGGTGATTATACAGTGTTTGCGTTCTATGGTAAAATGGGCGCAGGAAAGACTACGTTCATCAATGCTATATGTGCGGAGTTGGGTGTGGCTGACATCACAAACTCGCCATCGTTCTCGATTATCAATGAGTACCGTTCCGATACGACTGCCGAGCTGATATATCATTTCGATTGCTATCGTTTGGAAAGTGTGGATGAAGCTTGCGACATAGGTGTCGAGGATTATTTCGATTCTGGTGCGCTCTGTCTGATTGAATGGCCTGAACGCGTGGAGGAACTTCTCCCGATTGATACGGTCAAGGTGGAAATTGAGGAGGAAGACGATGGCGTACGTCTTGTCACTATGGCATTCCCTGAAGAAAAATGACTTACGCTTGGGCTGAAATATTCATAGCCACTGTGTTTTTTGTCGCTGGTGTCATTTCGGTATGTGCATCGGTTTTCAATTGGCATTGGTTTTTCAACAGCTCGAATGCGCGTTTGCTGACTGGCAGATATTCTCGCAGGACGGCGAGGGTGATATATGGTATTGTAGGCTGTCTGATACTTGCGATGGATTATGTGATTGTTTGTGAGCTTTTGTCAGGGCATTCAAATTGAAGTATATAAATGAAAAACAATCTTCTTAACGACAGGTTCGCTTATTATGGAGACAGTCCTACGCCTACGCATTTGCATTTGTGCGTGTATGATTCTGCCGGAGTGAAAAGAATGTCGTCGGAAAATCCCGACGAAGTGCTGTCGGAAATCGGCAAAGGAGGGAAAATATGGTTGCAGGTGCATGGGCTGCTTGACGCCGGTAGCATCAAGAGGATATGTGACTATTTTCATATCTCATTTCTTACCACTCAGGATATTCTCAATACGGGGCATCAGCCTAAAATTGAAGATGATGGTACGTATATTACTGCCATTCTGCGTATGTACAAGGATGGTGATGCTGAAAAGGACGGATGGCAGGAATTCAATGTCTCAATAGTGCTTGGCGAAGACTTCGTGCTAACGTTCATGGAGACGGAGAACGACTATTTTGAGGATGTGGCTGAAGCGATAAGCAAAAATGTGTTTAAGATACGTGAGCATGCTTCCGACTATCTGTTCAGTGTGCTGCTCAATAGTGTCATTTCCAATTATGTGTTATTGTCCGGCAAAATCGACGATTCTCTTGAGGAACTTGGCAGCGGGTTGATGACGGGTGTCGTAGAGGATGATTTGGGCATACGATTACAATCGTTACGCCGTAAGTATTTGCAGATGCGGCAGGGTATAGCTCCTTTGCGTGATAGTTATGTGACGCTGTTTCATACGGAGAATCCGGTAATGCATTATAGCACTCGTCCGTTTTTCAAGGATGTCAACGACCATTTGCAACTTACTTTCCAGACTTTGGAAATATGCCGTGAGACGATAGCCTCGCTTACCGACCTCTACATATCGAACAATGATATGCGGATGAATGCCATAATGAAGCGGTTGACGATAGTGTCAACAATTTTCATTCCATTGACTTTCCTTGTGGGGGTATGGGGTATGAATTTTAAATTCATGCCGGAGCTTGACTGGCGTTATGGCTATCTTTTCGCATGGATACTGATGGCTGTTATCGCTTTGTCGGTGGTGTTGTTTTTCAGGGGTAAAAAATGGAAATGAATTTGATTTGCCTGTAATTTATCGTAACTTTGTCAAATAAGATTCTGCAGATATGAAAATATTGCGCTTGATTGCGATTTTATTGCCGATGATTCTTACGGCATTTTGGGTGGAAGCGAGCAAGGTTGACACGCTTGCTGTGTACAGCGCTTCTATGAATAAGAAAGTCGGTGTCTCGGTTATAACACCCGAAGGTGTGGACAAAGGAGAACGTTTGCCGGTTGTGTATTTGCTTCATGGATATGGTGACAACCATTTGCATGGATATCTCAAGCTTACGGAAGTAAGGAGGTTTGCCGATTGTCTGCGGATGATAGTGGTAACGCCTGACGGTGATTCAAGTTGGTATTTCGACAGCCCGGTGGATTCGACATTCCGTTATGAGACTTTTGTCTCCAAAGAGCTTGTAAGCTATATCGACAGCCATTATCCTACAATTGCCGACCGCAACCATCGCGCGATTACCGGATTGAGTATGGGAGGGCATGGCGCGCTTTATCTTGCTATCCGCCATCAGGACGAATATGGAGCTGCCGGCTCTATGAGCGGCGGTGTTGATTTCCGTCCGTTTCCTGAAAACTGGGACATAAAAAAGCGTCTTGGCGAGAAGGGTGAATACCCTGATAATTGGGAGAGAAACACAGTGCTTGCACAGCTTCCGCAATTGAAGCCTGATGCTTTGAGATTGGTGATTGATTGCGGAACAGAGGACTTTTTCTATGAGGTGAATTGCAATTTGCATAAAGAATTGTCACGGTTGAAAATACCTCACGAATTCACTACGCGCCCTGGTGCGCATAATTGGAAGTATTGGCAGCGTTCGCTTCGTGACCATTTGCTGTTCTTCAGCGATTTTTTCAAAGAGAACGACAGTGAGAACAATTAAACATAGCCTTGTATGCACAAACCGAAGATTCTGATAATTTATACGGGTGGTACAATCGGGATGATAGAGGATCCTGCAACGCATTCATTGCAGCCGTTCGATTTTACTCATCTGATTGATAATGTTCCGAAAATTAAAAAATTGGACTATGAAATAAGTAATATACAATTTCATCCTCCAATCGATTCGGCGAATATGGATACTGACCGCTGGGTGGAAATAGCGAGGAGCATAGAGGACAATTATGCCAATTATGACGGTTTTGTAGTGCTGCATGGCACAGACACGATGGCATATACCGCTTCGGCACTCAGTTTTATGCTTGAGAATCTTCATAAGCCGGTGATTATCACCGGTTCGCAGTTGCCGGTAGGAGAGGTGCGTACCGATGGCGAGGAAAATTTGATAACTGCATTGCAAATTGCGGCGGCGGTAGGCAAGGATGGCAATCCGATGGTGCAGGAGGTTGCGATTCTGTTTGAGGACTATCTGTGGCGCGGTAATCGTAGCACGAAGATGAGCGCCGACCATTTCAATGCATTCAAGAGCAATAATTATCCATATTTGGCGAAAATAGGGCTCGACATACAGTTCCATGAAGAGGCTTTGTGGAGGGTGGCAGCCCGTCGTCCGTTGAAGGTGCAATATGAGATGGACAGGAATGTGATGTTTTTACAGCTTTTTCCGGGAATGACAGAACCGACAGTGCGTCATATGCTCAGCACCCCTGACATTAAAGGTATTGTGCTAAAGACTTATGGGGCTGGCAACGCTCCTACGTACGAATGGTTTGTGGATTTAATTCGTTCCGCTGTGGAGCGTGGTATCGTTATTGTTAATGTCACGCAATGTGTCAACGGAGGTGTCGATTCCGAACGTTATATGACGGGAAACGTTCTTTCGGCAGCTGGAGTTGTGAGTGGTCACGATATTACTTCGGAAGCGGCGATAACCAAACTGATGTATCTGTTCGGTATGGGCTTGCGTCCGGAGCAGGTGAAGAAATACCTCAATTGTTCGCTATGTGGAGAAGTTTCGATTCAATAAGGATTTTATATTATGAAAGTAGAGAAGCTAACGATATTAATCCCTGTATATAATGAGCAGGAGTGCTTGGAGATGCTTTATCAAAGGCTTGTAAATGTTGCTGACAAATTGGAAGAAGTGGAAACTGAATTTTTGTTTGTCAATGATGGAAGCCGTGATGATTCTTTACAGATTATAAAGCGCTTGCAACGGTCGGATAAACGTGTTGCATTGCTCGATCTTTCTCGTAACTTTGGAAAGGAAGTGGCGATGACAGCAGGCATAGACTATGCTACTGGCGACGCCCTTGTCATAATCGATGCCGATTTGCAAGATCCGCCAGAGTTGATTGGGGAAATGCTGAAAGGCATTGAGGATGGATATGATGATGTGTATGCAAAGCGTTCTAACCGTAAAGGTGAGACGTGGATGAAAAAAAGTACTTCGAAGCTTTATTACAGGATGTTGAAAAAGATATCCGATATACCAGTACAGGAAGATACGGGAGATTACAGGATGTTCAGTAAGCGTGCGATTGATGCGCTTCGTAGATTAAAAGAGAATGAGCGTAATATGAAAGGGTTGTTTTCGTTTATAGGGTTTAAGAAAAAACCTATTTATTATGAACGTGACCCTCGGATTGCGGGCAAGACCAAATGGAATTATTGGAAACTTGTTAACCTTGCTGCACAAGGATTCATGTCAACATCTAAAGTTCCGTTAAGGTTGATTTCAATAATGGGCATATTCGTGTCGCTCATAGCTTTTTTGTATTTGATTTTTGTAGTGGTTCGTGCTGCAATATGGGGAGACCCGGTATCTGGTTATCCGTCAATGGTTAGTATAATATTGTTTCTTGGAGGTGGACAAATGCTTGCTTTGGGAATAATAGGGGAGTATTTGGGAATAGTGTTTTCAGAAACGAAAAAAAGACCGATTTATTATGTCAATGAATATAGTACGGGAGATGTGGCGGAAGCCGGCAACGATTAGTTTGTCAATTATAATATTGTCAATTGTGGTGCTGTCATTGTCTGTCAATGATTGGAGTTTTTGGCTTGATGAGGCAATAACGGCAGAAATGTATTCTGTGGATACGTTTTCGGAGCTGTTAGACCAGTTTGGCATATATATGGGGTCTGAGGTGCAAATGCCTGGGTGGATTGCTTTTATGTGGGCGTGGTGCAAATTGTTCGGATCCAGTGAGTATGCTTTGCGTTCTGCCAATTTCTTGTTTATGGGATTGTTGTTGATGTATTTCTTATGCATTCTTATGCGGCGGGAGCTGGCAGGAAGAGAAAGGAAAGTCTTATGGATAGCAATTGTTTTGTCGGTAATCAATCCATTTGTGCTTTATAATATGAACGAAGCGCGTTGCAACATTCCTATGTTTGCAATATCGTTCATTAACGTATTGTCGTTATGGCAATTTATGAAATATGGCAAGAGGATCGATTTCTTGATTTGTGTTTGTTGTCTTGTGGTTGGCTATGCCTTTAATATGCTTTATGGATTCTTGTATGTAGCAATGGCAGCTTATATATTGTATGACAAGAGCAGAAGGCATATGCATTGGGTTAATCTGTGTAAAGGCAACGCTGTGGTTGTCACGATTGCGGTGCTGTTGTTCGTGACTTTTACTGTGTATTATCTGATTACAGTATTTGGAGAGAACAAAGGCGGCCAGATAGAGCGTCCCGGAATCGGGAATATTGGATATGTCATGTATGAGTTTACGGGATTCGGCGGACTTGGTCCTAATAAGAACACTTTGCGGGAAAGTGATGATAAGGTCGCTTTGTTATTGTCGTATCTTCCGTATATAATTCCTTTGGTGCTATGTTATTTGGCATTATTTGTTCATTCGTTGAGAAAATATTGGCAAGATAAGAAAATCGACGGTTTTTTCTTCGCTTTTATTGTCGGGTTTGCGGTGTTTTTTATTGCGGCATTTGTAATACAATTCAGGTTTTGGGGACGGCATTTATTTTTCTTATATCCTTATTGGTTGCTGTTTATGGCGTGTTGCATTTGCCATTTTGCCAATGGGGGTAAGCGGATGGTGAGAGTCGCTGTGTTAGGTCTGTTTGCCGTTTTAATAGCGATATCGTCATATCGTATGATGTTTGCGAATGATTATAAAAAGGAAAACGTAAAGATGATTGTGGACGAATGCAGAAGGCTCAGACTTCCGGGAGAATGGGTGTATTGGACGGAATCAAAATCTACAGCATTGTATTACGGTCTTAATGACCGTGTGCATTTTGCCTCTTTTCCCGAGGACGATAGTGACGGGGGAATGTTGGTGTGGTTCAATAGATTGCGTCCATATAAAGAAAAGGAATATTCTGAATTTCTGGAATTGAAGCCGCAATTGCTTTATGAAGATCGTGAATTTGCGGTTTACAGGTTTGCTTCTTGTGGGAAATAATGGTTATAGATAAACTAATTGGCGTATTTGTTTGTTGTTATTTTGAGAATTGATATTGTTTGATAACCAGTTGGTTTTCAAAGTGAGAAATGGAGATGTATTAAAGATTTTAAAATGCGGAAAAATTTCATTAATAACATTGCCATATAAAAAATATATAGTAATTTTGTGGCGGTTTTTTAGGTTAGAAAAAAGAAAGTAGAAATTAACATATTTCATTATAAATCAATCAACAAAATGAGCAAACTTGATTTAACTAAGTACGGTATCACTGGAACCGTTGAGATTTTGCACAACCCGTCATACGATGTGTTGTATGCAGAAGAGACAAAACCGGGTCTCGAAGGTTATGAAAAAGGTCAAGTGACAGAGCTTGGCGCTGTCAATGTGATGACCGGTGTTTACACAGGCCGTTCTCCTAAAGACAAATTCTTTGTAATGAATGAAGCCAGCAAGGATTCTGTTTGGTGGACTTCCGATGAATATAAGAACGACAACAAGCCTTGCTCAGAAGAGGCGTGGGCTGACTTGAAGGCAAAGGCTGTAAAGCAATTGTCTAACAAGCGTCTGTTTGTTATCGATACATTCTGTGGTGCTAACCCTGCTACCCGTTTGAAAGTGCGTTTCATTATGGAAGTGGCTTGGCAGGCGCATTTCGTTACAAATATGTTCATCCGTCCTACTGCTGAGGAGCTTGAAAACTACGGTGAACCTGATTTCGTTTCTTTCAATGCAGCAAAGGCTAAAGTTGAAAATTATAAGGAACTTGGTTTGAACTCAGAGACTGCTACTGTGTTCAACTTGAAGACTAACGAGCAGGTTATTCTCAACACTTGGTACGGCGGTGAGATGAAGAAGGGTATCTTCTCTATTATGAACTACCTGAATCCGCTTCGTGGAATCGCTTCTATGCACTGCTCTGCCAACACTAATATGGAAGGTACTGACACTGCTATCTTCTTCGGTTTGTCTGGTACAGGTAAGACTACTTTGTCAACTGACCCGAAACGTCTGCTTATCGGTGATGACGAGCACGGTTGGGATGATGAGGGCGTGTTCAACTACGAAGGCGGCTGCTATGCTAAGGTAATCAACCTTGACAAGGAAAGCGAGCCGGATATCTACAACGCCATCAAGCGCGACGCTCTTCTTGAGAACGTGACTGTTGACGCTAACGGTAAGATTGACTTTGCTGACAAGAGCGTTACAGAGAACACTCGCGTATCTTATCCTATCTACCACATCAACAACATCGTTAAGCCGGTTTCTAAAGGTCCGCACGCTCATCAGGTGATATTCCTTTCTGCCGATGCCTTTGGTGTGCTTCCTCCAGTTTCTATTCTTAATCCGGAGCAGACTAAGTACTACTTCCTCTCTGGTTTTACTGCAAAATTGGCAGGTACAGAGCGCGGTATCACAGAGCCGACTCCTACATTCTCGGCTTGCTTCGGTGCTGCTTTCTTGAGCTTGCACCCGACGAAATATGCAGAGGAGCTGGTTAAGAGAATGGAAAAGGTAGGTGCTAAGGCTTACTTGGTAAATACTGGTTGGAACGGAACAGGCAAGCGTATCTCTATCAAGGATACACGTGGTATCATCGATGCTATCCTCGATGGCTCAATCGACAAAGCTCCGACAAAGACTATCCCGTATTTCGATTTCGTCGTTCCGACGGAATTGCCGGGTGTTGATCCGAAGATTCTTGACCCACGCGACACTTATGCTGACGCTGCTCAGTGGGACGAAAAGGCTAAGGATCTTGCAGGACGCTTCATCAAGAACTTCGCTAAGTTTGAAGGCAATGCAGCCGGCAAGGCTTTGGTTGCTGCTGGTCCGAAGCTCTAATCGGAAAAGGACTAACTTTTACGACTATATTTCCTTAAATAGTGACGGCGATGGATTTCCATCGCCGTTTCTTTTTTTTGTGGATAAATGATTTCAAAATTATTATAAGGGCTATGATTGTATCTGCAGATTGTTTAAGTCGAGTTCTGAGCGCAGCCGTTTCGGCAACGATGTCACTATCAGGTCATACGATTTGCGTACAAGTTCTATGATTTTATCATCATGTACGTCTGAATTGAAATACACGCTTATCCAATGTCGTTTGTTCATATGGTAGCCCGGACGTATGCCGTCGTATTCGCCTTCAAGCTCCCCGGCTTCCGTAGGGTCGCATTTCAGGTTGCAGAAATCGAATGCGTCGATGTCCACGAAGCAGAACCATTTTCCGGCAACGCTGAAAACTAATATGCTGCGAGCACTTTCCATTCTCGTGAACGGCATCTTTTCCTCCGTACCGGGCAACGACAGGCAATATTCACGAAAATCCTCAATATTCATATCTGGTCTGGAGGTTTTATGTGTATTCAAAAATACATTAAATGTCAATTGTTTCCAATTATATAATACGTTTATTCCGTAAAATTGTCATTTATGATACGAAACAATTGTTTTGATTATTTTTGTGTGAGATTGAATAAATCACGTATTTCTGCATTAATTTTGCACCATAAATGAAAACGGATATGAAAAAAATTCCTTATTGGGCTTTATTGGCGGCTGCGGTGTTGCCATTAAGTTGTTTTTCACAGAATTTTGAGAGTGAAGGCTTGTATTATGACGTAATTGGCGATGGGGAAGTGGAAGTCGCCAAGGTGCCTGACAACACACACGTCTTATATTCCGGGAGCATACAGATTCCTGAGATGGTTAATTATGAAGGGGTGGAATACAAGGTAACCCGTATTGCGGATTTAGCTTTCAGTAATTCGGCTGTGACTGATGTGCAGATTCCTAATAGTGTGGAAGAATTAGGCGACAGCGTGTTTTATTTCGCCCAAGATTTGGAGAATGTCACACTGCCTGTTCATATGACAGAGGTTCCCGCAGGCACATTTGCCGGTACTTCAATCAAGGCTGTTGCAATACCTGAGGGTGTCAAAACCATAGGTGAAGGGGCTTTCCAGACTTGTGTATGGCTTGAAACGGTGTTTTTGCCTTCTACATTGCAGAAGATTGAAGCTTATGGGTTCAACAACTGTCATATGCTCCATGAGATATATTGTATGGCTGCGGTTCCACCAGTAGCTACCGGATGGGCTATTTTTCTGGATTTGACTAATATTGATTTGCTTGTCCCGGAAGAATCGGCAGAAAGCTATGCACAAGTGCTGCCATGGAACGACCCGGCAACATTCAGTATTTGGCCGCCTGAAACGTTTGAGATATCATTGCCTTCTTATAAGGTTAATGGAAAATGGATAGAATTTCCCTTGGGGTCGAATGTGGCGTATAAAATTTATGAAGGCGATAATCTGATAGCCTTGACAGCGGCAGATTTTTATAGGGTGCCTCGGAAGGACGTGACAACTGCCTATACTATTGTTCCGACAAATTATTTCTCGGATGCCAATCCGATAGTTTATGTGATAGATTCTGCGTCAGTGGGTGAATTGGTTGCCGATGATGAAGTTCTGATAGGAGTGTCGGACGGCGACATCGTTTTGTCGGGTAATTATGGTAAAGAAGAGGTTAGCATATATGATGCTTCCGGCAAGTTGATTTGCCGCAGATTCGCAGCTGACGGAGTGATATCGGGGTTGCAATCAGGCAATGTATATATAGTGAAGTGCGGATCGGTTGTGAGGAAGTTGGCTCTTTAAGCTGATAAATAGTACGTTAGGCTCTGGAAACCAATTGCGGTTTCCAGAGCTTGTTTTTTATATGTATGGATGAATGTTACTGAAATGTTACTGTGTGTTAACTGAATTGTCACAGTTTGGTAATCGTTTTGTTACAATATAAGGGGAATTTTGCACCGTGAAAATTGAAAAGGTAAGAATATGAAGATTGTTTATGGTTTGTTGCTTGTCAGTTGTAATGTGTTGTCTGTGAAAGCTGCCGATGTGGCGGGTGTTGTGGTGGATTCTTCCACAAAAGAGCCGCTGATAGGTGCGACGGTGCAGCTGGCTGGCTCTCAGGTGGGGACGGCAACCGACATCGACGGGAAATTCAGTTTGAATGCGGATGATGGTAATCTGATTGTGAAATACGTTTCTTATAAGGATAAGACGGTCAGCGTATCATGGCTGAAGGCAGGGAACGATACAATCACCCTTGTCCCTGACAACACTGTGCTGGGGGAATTGACTGTAACGGCTCGAGCACGTCAGGATTCTGAAGCGACGGTGGTGGAAAAGACAAAAAACAGTATGACTGTGCAGAATGGTGTGTCTTCACAGCAAATTAAAAAAACACAGGATAAGGATGCTTCGGAGGTCATAAAACGGGTTCCGGGTATCAGTATCATTGATGATAAGTTTGTGATGGTAAGGGGACTGTCGCAAAGATACAATAATGTGTGGATCAATGGCAGTGCGGTGCCGAGTTCGGAGGCTGATTCCAGAGCGTTTTCATTCGACTTGATACCGAGTTCGCAACTGGATAACATTATGATTGTGAAATCGCCTTCGCCCGAATTGCCTGCTGATTTCAGCGGAGGATTCATATTAGTGAATACAAGGAATTTGCCGGAAGAAAATAGCTCGTCGGTGTCGATAGGCGGTAACATCAATGACCGTACGCATTTTCGTGATTTCTTGTCAATTAAAGGTTCTAAGACGGATTTTCTTGGATTCGACAATGGCTTCCGCAGTCTTAATGGAGGAATGAATGGTTCGCTTCAGCCAGCGGCAGGTGGCAGGGGAGTCAATCTTTTGGGTAACGGTTTTAACAATGATTGGCGGGTTAAGGAGTCAACGCCTTATTCCGATTTATCGTTAGGGGCAAATACTAATTACCAGTGGCATACAGCTGATGACCACCGTATCGGTTTGCTTGGCGCAATCAACTACAGTTACAGCTATCGCACACTTGAAAATATGACAAATTCGTTGTTCGGGGCATACGATGTGGAACACGACCGCAGCAATTATCTGCGCAACAGCACAGATGACCAATATACCGAAAATGCGCGGGTTGGAGCGATGCTCAATCTCACGTTTGTGCCTGACGGCAATAAGGGACGCTATGAGCTGAAGAATATTTTCAATCAGATAGGCAAGAACCGTTATACTCAGCGTCACGGATTCAATGCCCAGAGCGAGATGGAGCAGAGCGCGGAATATTATTATAGTAGCCGCACCATTTTCAATACGCAGTTCACAGGAGAGAACACTATCAAAGGGAAAAATGAGCTCAACTGGAACATCGGCTATGCCTATGCAAACAAAAACACCCCCGACCGCCGTCGCTATACGTTGACGAATGCGATGGATCCTGACAGAATCGGACTGGTTACGGGGAATGACATACAGCGTGAGTTCACCTTTTTGAAAGAGCATATAGCTTCTGCCGGGTTGAATTACAGCCGTGACTTCGAGATTGGAAAAATTAAGCCGACAGTGAAAGCTGGCGGATACGGGGAATATCGCAGCCGTGACTACCGCACACGCGCCTTCTACTATAATTGGGATGTTCAGTCCAATAATCTGCCTGATGATTTCCGGTATATGTCTATGCAGGAGCTGCTCTCCAACGAGGCTTATTATGGCGATGATATGTTGTATCTGTTCGAGGAGATGCGTTGGCGCGACAGTTATAAGGGTAATAATACATTGCTTGCGTCATATCTGGCATTCAATATCCCGGTTGGTAAGTTAAATGTGTATGCCGGGGTGCGTTTCGAACACAGCAGAATGGAGCTGATAAGCAATTCGAGTGATTACGAGGAAAGTCCGTACAGCCGTTTCTATGACTACAATGATTTCTTTCCTACGGTCAATACGGTGTATAAGTTTACCGACAAGCAGCAGATGCGTCTTGCTTATGGGAAGTCGGTCAACCGTCAGGAATTCCGTGAAGTCTCAGGCTCCGTATATTACGATTTCGACTTGGCGAGCAACGTGCAAGGAAATGCCGATTTGAAGCCTTGCTACATACATAATCTTGACCTTCGTTATGAATTTTATCCATCAGCGGGAGAGTTGATTTCCGTGGCAGCTTTCTTTAAGAAATTCAATGATCCGATAGAGTGGTCGTACAGGGTACAGGGTGGAACGGATTTGCTTTACTATTACAAGAATGCAAAAGGGGCAATCAGCTACGGTATCGAGGTCGATATTAAGAAAAGCCTTGATTTCATAGGGCTTGACGATTTCTCATTGTTGTTCAATGGCTCGCTTATAAAAAGTGAAGTGAGTTTCAATCCCGGCGACCTTGAGTCTGACCGTCCGATGCAGGGACAGTCGCCGTATCTGATAAATACGGGTATATTC
>JADIMC010000097.1 GCA_017694955.1 Candidatus Limisoma faecipullorum | reverse complement strand
TGATTTTTGCCCAGGCGTTGGAAAAAGAATTGCAAAATCTCGGTCTAAAAGAAATAACGCGCTTGATGATAACGGCTATCTGATGGCCACATTGCCAGGCAATACAGATAAGAAAGTGCCTACAGTAGGCTTTATTGCTCACCTTGATACTTCTCCTGATATGTCGGGAAGGCACGTCAATCCGCGTATTGTGGAAAATTACGATGGTGGAGATATCACCCTCGACCCTGACGGCTGTGTGGTGCTTTCTCCTGAAAGTTTCCCGGAACTGAAAGATTATGTCGGACAATCGCTGATTGTGACTGACGGCAAGACATTGCTTGGCGCGGACGACAAAGCTGGTGTGGCTGAAATCATAACGGCAGTGGAATATCTGATGCAGCATCCGGAAATAAAGCACGGCGACATCCGCATAGGCTTTAACCCGGATGAGGAAATCGGTCTGGGCGCACATAAATTCGATGTGAAGTTGTTCAACGCTGACTTCGCATATACGATGGACGGTGGTGCAATCGGTGAGTTGGAATATGAGAATTTTAACGCTGCATCGGCAAAGGTGGTGTTCAAAGGGCGTAACGTGCATCCTGGATATGCAAAGCACAAAATGATAAATTCCATACGCATAGCCAATCAGTTCAGCATTATGCTGCCACGTTGGGAGACGCCGGAACACACTGAAGATTATGAAGGTTTCTACCATCTTATCGGATTCGAGGGTACCGTGGAGGAATCTATATTGACCTACATAATCCGTGACCACGATATGGACCGTTTCCAACGCCGTAAAAAAGAATTGGAACATCTTGTCCGGAAAATCAACAACGAGTTCCCGGGTTGCGCAACAATTGAAATTAAAGATCAATATTACAATATGCGCGAGAAAATCGAGCCGGTGATGTATGTGATTGATATTGCTAAACAGGCGATGATTGATGCCGGTGTCACTCCGAAAGTACAGCCGATACGTGGCGGTACTGATGGTGCGCAGTTGTCGTTTAAAGGTTTGCCATGCCCGAATATTTTCGCCGGCGGTTTGAATTTCCACGGACGCTATGAATATGTGCCAATTCCTTCGATGGAAAAGGCTGTGGATGTAATTGTCGAAATCTGCAAATTGGTTGAGAAGCGGGGATAATATGCCGGAACAGTGGGGTACGTTGATTGTAGTCACAGGTCCCACAGGTGTTGGTAAAACTGATATAGCAATACGTCTGGCGCGTGAATTCGGTACGGAAATCATTTCCGCCGACTCGCGCCAGATTTATCGTGACATTCCTATAGGTACAGCTGCTCCCACCCCGGAACAGCTTGCCGAAGTCAGGCATCATTTCGTCGGTATGCTTGGATTGGACGAATACTACAGCGCGGCACAGTTTGAGGAAGATGTAATGAATCTGCTGCCGGTACTGTTCGCCAAGTCGCCATATGTGGTGATGTGCGGCGGCTCAATGCTATATGTCGATGCTGTCTGCAAAGGTATTGACAATATTCCCACAATCTCCGATGAAACAAGAACAGCTGTCGCCAAGCGTCTTGCAGACTTTGGTGCGGATGCAATGCGAGAGGAGCTGAGACGACTTGACCCGGTATATTTCGCTCAGGTTGATTTGAACAATATTAAGAGGGTTGTCCATGCTGTCGAGATATGTGAGCAGGCTGGAGTCCCTTATTCGCAATTACGTACAGGAGCTGTCAAAAAGCGACCGTTCCGTGTCGTTAAAATCGGTCTTACGTTGCCACGTGCTGAGCTGTTCGACCGTATCAACTGTCGTGTCGTTAAAATGATAGAAAGTGGATTGGTGGAAGAAGCCCGTCGAATGTATCCGCAGCGACATCTTAATTCTCTTAATACAGTCGGGTATAAGGAGTTGTTTGCGTGGTTGGATGGCAATATGGATTTTGACACAGCAGTAGCACGTATTCAGAAAAACACCCGTGTCTATGCCAAGAAACAACTTACGTGGTACGCAAAAGATCCATCGATGCAATGGTTCCTGCCAAAGGACTATGATAAAATCCTTGCATATTGTCGTCTGTGAATCGTTAATAAATTGGAGTGATTTTTCTTAGTATAGATGGCAAAAAGAAGGAAGCGCGTGGTTTTAAACCACACGCTTCCTTCTTTTATCAGATTCATTGTTATTTCACTTCCTCAAAGTCGGCATCCTGGACGTTGTTGCCATTTTGGTTGTTGTTGGCGTTGCTGTCGTTTCCAGTTCCGGCATTAGGATTGAATCCTGCGCCTTGTGCATTACCTGCTTGCTGCTGGGCATTGTAGATGTCCTGAGCGGCGGCTTGCATTGCTGCTTGCAATTTGTCGATTGCCGGATCTATTGCGTCGATGTTCTGTGCCTTGTGGGCTTCTTTCAGCTCGTTGAGAGCGGAATCGATAGGCGCGCGCTTGTCGGCTGCAAATTTGTCACCAAGCTCTTTCAGCTGTTTTTCTGTCTGGAAGATTACAGCATCAGCTTTGTTGATTTTGTCGATGCGTTCCTTTTCTTTGGCATCGGCTGCCGCATTTGCTGCCGCTTCGTCTTTCATACGTTTGATTTCAGCATCGGTCAATCCGCTTGAGGCTTCGATACGTATGCTCTGCTCTTTGCCGGTCGCTTTGTCTTTGGCTGAAACATTCAATATGCCGTTTGCATCAATTTCGAATGTGACTTCAATCTGTGGTACTCCACGCGGAGCTGGAGCTATGCCGTCCAGATGGAAGCGTCCGAGTGATTTGTCATCACGAGCCATCGGGCGTTCGCCTTGCAATACGTTGATTTCTACAGATGGTTGGTTGTCGGCAGCTGTAGAGAATATTTCGCTCTTCCGGGTAGGAATGGTGGTGTTTGCGTCGATAAGTTTTGTCATAACGCCGCCCATTGTCTCGATACCGACTGACAACGGTACAACATCAAGTAATACAACGTCTTTAACATCACCGCTCAGCACACCGCCTTGGATTGCAGCGCCGACTGCGACAACCTCGTCGGGGTTTACGCCTTTCGACGGAGCTTTGCCAAAGAATTTCTCGACAATCTGCTGCACGGCAGGAATACGTGTTGAACCGCCTACGAGAATCACCTCGTCGATGTCGGAAGTCGATATGCCTGCATCTCTCAAAGCATTCTGGCAAGGAACGATGGTAGCTTGAATCAAGTCATCGCACAGCTGCTCGAATTTAGCGCGTGTAAGAGTCTTTACCAAGTGTTTCGGAATGCCATTTACCGGCATAATGTACGGTAGGTTGATTTCTGTAGAAGTAGTGCTTGAAAGCTCTATTTTTGCTTTTTCAGCAGCTTCCTTCAAACGTTGCAAAGCCATCGGGTCCTGACGTAAATCAACTCCTTCGTCTTTCTGGAACTCATCGGCAAGCCAGTCGATAATTTTATGGTCGAAATCATCACCTCCAAGGTGAGTGTCACCATTGGTGGATTTTACTTCAAACACGCCATCTCCTAATTCAAGAATTGAGATATCGAATGTACCGCCTCCAAGGTCGAATACCGCGATTTTCTTGTCGCCGTCAGCTTTATCCAGACCGTAAGCCAAAGCTGCCGCAGTTGGCTCGTTGACGATACGGCGGACTGTCAAACCTGCAATTTCACCGGCTTCCTTGGTCGCTTGACGTTGTGAATCGTTGAAGTAAGCAGGAACGGTAATTACGGCTTCTGTAACAGTCTGTCCAAGATAGTCTTCAGCTGTTTTCTTCATCTTTTGAAGAATCATTGCCGAAATTTCTTGCGGGGTGTATTCACGACCGTCGATATTCACACGGGGTGTATTGTTGTCACCGCGTACTACTTTGTAAGGTACGCGAGAAATTTCTTTTGTTACATTATCGTAGGTTTCGCCCATGAAACGCTTGATGGAGAACACAGTGCGTTTAGGGTTTGTGATTGCCTGACGTTTTGCAGGGTCACCGATTTTACGTTCGCCGCCATCGACGAATGCCACGATTGAAGGCGTAGTGTTACGTCCTTCGCTGTTCGGAATGACAACCGGATCCTTACCTTCCAGTACTGCCACGCACGAATTCGTAGTACCTAAGTCTATACCAATAATTTTGCCCATAATCATATGTTTTTTAGTTATTAATCAATTTTATTCTGCCGGTCACAACGACCGACACCTGAATATTAACAAATCACGTGCCAAATTCTCAAAGCAGGTCGTGACCGGTGAAAAAGAAATGTGAAAAACTGACATAACGTCAGTGTCATTGTGCCATTATAGATGGATAGGGCAGGGATATGTTGCATAACATAGATATTTTTCTGTCAAAATGCCGCCGGTGTTTTGATTTTTGTACTAATTTTGCGTAGCGTTGTAAATTCACATAATTGTGAGCATATTATAACTGAATTATATTGACATATTAAATTAAAATATTATGAAAATTTCTCAGATTGAACATCTTGGAATAGCTGTCAAGAGTCTTGAAGAAGCCATTCCGTATTATGAAAACGTGTTGGGTCTTAAGTGCTACGCAATTGAAGAAGTTGCTGATCAGAAAGTGAAGACTGCATTCTTTATGGTAGGTCAGACTAAGATTGAGCTTCTTGAACCGACAAGCGAGGACAGCACAATTGCCAAATTCATTGAAAAGCGCGGTGAAGGAATACATCATCTCGCATTCAAGATTGAAGACGGTGTTGCCAATGCTCTTGCGGAAGTTGAAGGGAAAGGTGTACGCCTGATAGACAAAGCTCCTCGTAAGGGCGCTGAAGGGCTTGACATCGCTTTCTTGCATCCGAAATCCACTATAGGTGTTCTTACTGAGCTTTGCGAGAAGCCTGAATAATATGAAAAAGTGAAATTATAAATTACCATATATTATTATGAGCAATCAACTTGAGAAAGTGCAGGAACTAATCGCGCTACGCGAGAAGGCACGTCTTGGCGGTGGTGAGAAAGCCATTGCCAAACAGCACGAAAGAGGTAAATACACGGCACGCGAGCGAATCGCTCAACTCCTTGATGAAGGCAGTTTCGAGGAACTTGATATGTTTGTCCAGCACCGTTGTACGAATTTCGGCCAGGAAAAGAAGCATTTCCTTGGCGATGGTGTCGTTACTGGTTATGGTACGATTGATGGCCGTCTGGTTTATGTGTTTGCGCAGGACTTCACTGTGTTTGGCGGCTCGTTGTCAGAGGCTATGGCGCAGAAAATCTGCAAGATTATGGATATGGCTATGAAGATGGGTGCACCGGTAATCGGCTTGAACGACTCTGGTGGAGCACGTATTCAGGAAGGTATCAATGCTTTGTCTGGTTATGCTGAGATTTTTGAGCGCAATATCCTTGCGTCGGGTGTTGTCCCGCAGATTTCCGCAATCCTTGGTCCGTGTGCCGGTGGCGCAGTTTATTCTCCTGCATTGACTGACTTCACAATAATGACTAAGGGTATATCCTATATGTTCCTTACCGGTCCTAAGGTGGTAAAGACTGTAACTGGAGAGGATGTCACTCAAGAACAGCTTGGTGGTGCAACGATGCACTCTTCGAAGTCGGGTGTGGCTCATTTTGCGACAGCGGACGGTGAAGAAGCTTTGATGCTTATTCGTAAACTGTTGAGCTATATACCTCAAAACAATCTTGAAGAAGCGCCTCTCGTGAAGTGCACTGACCCGATTGACCGTCTTGAGGATTCATTGAACGAGATTGTGCCTGATTCTCCTAACAAGGCATATGATATGTATGAGGTTATCGGTGCTATAGTTGACAATGGCGAATTCCTTGAGATACAGAAAGATTTCGCTAAAAATATAATTATCGGTTTTGCCCGTTTCAATGGACAGTCGGTAGGTATTGTTGCCAACCAGCCTAAGTTCCTTGCCGGCGTGCTTGACTGTAATGCTTCCCGCAAGGCAGCGCGTTTTGTGCGTTTCTGCGATGCTTTCAATATTCCTATTGTTTCGTTGGTTGATGTGCCGGGATTCCTTCCGGGTACGGGACAAGAGTACAATGCTGTGATTCTCCACGGTGCTAAGTTGCTGTATGCTTATGGAGAGGCTACGGTGCCTAAGGTGACTGTTACACTCCGCAAGAGCTATGGTGGTAGCCACATCGTGATGAGCTGCAAGCAGTTGCGTGGTGATATGAACTATGCTTGGCCGACAGCTGAAATTGCTGTTATGGGTGCAGCAGGCGCAGCGGAAGTGCTTTATGCTAAGGAAGCAAAGGAGCAGGCTGATCCGAAAGCGTTCATCGTTGAAAAAGAAAAGGAATACACGGATTTGTTCTGTAATCCTTACAATGCTGCTAAGTATGGTTATATAGATGATGTTATTGAACCGCGCAATACCCGTTTCCGTATCATCCGGGCATTGCAGCAGTTGGCAACGAAGAAATTGACGAACCCTGCCAAGAAGCATGGCAATATTCCTTTATAATGATTGAATTATGAATAGAAAGACAGTAGCGTTGCTGCTGGGTTGCTTCTTGCTTTGTGTTGCAAGCGTTTCGGCGCAAGGCCGGAGGGCTATTTGCATCAACGAAGTGATGGTGCAGAACGACAGCAACTATATGGATGACTATGGCCTCCGCCATGGATGGATTGAATTGTTCAACTCGTCATTTGCTCCGATAGAGATATCGAGTATGTACTTGACTAACGACAAGAATAATCCGAAAAAATATCCTGTACCGCGTATGGACGTGAATACGGAAATTCCGGCTCGTCAGCACATCGTTTTCTGGGCTGACAATGAGCCTAATAAAGGAACGTTCCATATTAATTTCAAATTGGAGCCCGGAAAGGATAATTGGATTGGATTGTATGATGCCGACGGCAAGACTTTGATTGACGAGGTGCTTGTTCCGGCAAGTCTTGGTGCTAACCAGTCGTATGCACGTAAGCAGGACGGTGTGAAAGATGCCGAAAACGACGCTAATGCGTGGGAAGTGCGTGATGGTAGCGATGAAAAGTACATAACTCCGGAAAGCAACAATATCATCATCGATTCGAACGAGAAGATTGAAATGTTTGTCGAACACGATAAATATGGAATCGGTATGACTGTCATTTCGATGCTTATCGTGTTTGTCTGTCTGTTGATTTTAAGTTTGGCTTTCCGTGCAATTGGCAAGTTCAACTCAAGACTTGCGCAACGTAAGCGTGAGGAGGCTACCGGTGCGTTGGAATCGGATGCCGAGGTGAAGAGAGGTCCGGACTCCGGCGAAGAAATAGCCGCTGTCTGCATGGCTTTGCACGAGCATCTCAATATGCACGACCACGAGGATTTCGTACTTACTATCAACAAGGTGAAACGTGCATATTCTCCGTGGAACTCGAAGATTTACTCTTTGCGCGAATTGCCGCATAAATAAAAACAATTCAATTTAATCATAAGAAAATGAAAGAATATAAGTATAAAATCAACGGTACAGAATATAAGGTTGCCGTAGGAGATATTGAGAACAATGTCGCTCAAGTATATGTCAATGGCGCGCCGTATAAGGTGGAGCTTGAGCAGAATGTTGCCGTGCCGGCAGTGAAACGTCCGAAACCGGCAGCAGCTCCACGTACGGAAAGTGGCGAGAAGGTTATAACGAAACCGGCTTCTACAGGTGGCGCTGGTGCAGTCAAGGCTCCGCTTCCGGGTGTGATTATTGATGTCACTGTAAAGGTTGGCGACACTATAAAGAATGGTGACACCGTGGTGATTCTCGAAGCTATGAAAATGGAGAACAATATCCATACCGACCGTGATGGTGTTGTGAAGTCCATCGAAGTTAGCAAGGGCGACTCCGTGCTCGAAGGTGCGGTTTTATTAACCATTGAGTAAAAATTCATTGAGATATGGAGTTGATTGAATTTTTAGGTCAGAACCTTGCCGATTTCTGGAGCTATACAGGTTTCGCTAATGCGACTCCCGGTCATATTGTCATGCTTTGTGTGGGTCTGTTTTTCATTTGGCTTGCAATCAAGCACGACTTTGAGCCGCTTTTGCTCGTTCCAATCGGTTTTGGTATATTGGTGGGGAACATTCCTTTCAAGATTGATGCCGGTCTTGAAGTCGGCATATATGAGGAAGGTTCCGTTTTGAATATCTTGTATAATGGTGTGAGTGCCGGATGGTATCCTCCGCTGATATTCTTGGGTATCGGCGCGATGACCGACTTTTCCGCACTTATCGCCAATCCTAAGCTGATGCTAATCGGCGCTGCTGCACAGTTCGGTATCTTCGGCGCTTATATCGTGGCTCTCGCCATTGGGTTTGCTCCCGATCAGGCAGCGGCCATAGCCATTATCGGTGGAGCCGATGGTCCGACGGCGATATTCCTTTCTTCCAAATTGGCACCTAATCTGATGGGCGCGATTGCAGTGTCGGCATATTCCTATATGGCTCTTGTGCCGGTGATACAGCCTCCTATCATGAAGTTGCTTACAACGAAGAAGGAGCGGCTGATACGAATGAAGCCGGCGCGTGCCGTCTCGCAGAACGAGAAAATCATGTTCCCGATTATCGGTCTGTTGCTTACTTGCTTCGTAGTTCCGTCCGCGCTTCCGTTGCTCGGTATGCTGTTCTTCGGCAACCTGTTGCGTGAGAGCGGTGTGACTACCCGTCTGGCAAAGACAGCAAGCAATGCTCTGAACGATATCATCGTGATGCTGCTGGGACTTACTGTCGGAGCGTCCACTCAGGCATCGGAATTCCTCACATGGAGCACGCTTGGAATATTTTTCCTCGGATTCATGGCATTTGCCATCGCTACCGCATCAGGCGTATTGTTTGTTAAACTTTTCAACTTGATGCTTCCGAAGTCGAAGAAGATTAATCCGCTTATCGGTAATGCAGGTGTTTCTGCCGTGCCGATGTCGGCTCGCATATCCAACAATATCGGTTTGCAGTATGATCCCAACAACTATCTGCTTATGCACGCTATGGGACCGAATGTTGCCGGTGTGATTGGTTCTGCCGTGGCAGCCGGTGCGTTGCTCGGATTCCTTGGATAGAATAATGTAATTCGTTTCATAATTGTTTGGGATGGGATATGCCGTGAGGCATATCCCATTTTTTAGGTGGTTGTGTATGGTATGGTTGCGTGTGATTGGGAAATTATTGCTAATTTTGTGCTTTGATTCATTGAATGTTGACTTAAAAATATAGAGAAATATGTCAGAAAGCGAAAATAAGGAATTGACGCCTGAGAAAGAGGGCGGATTGAATTTCGTGGAGCAGATTGTGGCCGACGATTTGAAAGCCGGCAAGAACGGAGGAAGGCTTAGCACCCGTTTCCCGCCTGAGCCTAACGGCTATCTGCATATCGGTCATGCAAAGGCCATATGTATGGACTTTGGTGTTGCCGAGAAGTTTGGCGGAACGTGCAATCTTCGTTTCGATGATACGAATCCAGTGAAAGAGGATGTGGAATACGTGGACTCTATCCGTGAGGACATACATTGGCTCGGTTTCGACTGGGGTGATCGCGAATACTACGCTTCTGACTATTTCCTGCAGCTTTACGAGTTGGCTATCCGTATGATTAAGGAAGGCAAGGCTTATGTGGACGAGCAGACTTCTGAGCAGATTGCCGAGCAGAAGGGTACTCCTACTCAGCCGGGTGTGGAAAGTCCGTACCGCAACCGTCCGGTGGAAGAGAATCTCGATTTGTTCCAGCGTATGAACGCCGGTGAATTCGAGGAAGGCAGTATGGTGCTTCGTGCCAAGATTGATATGTCATCGTCGAATATGCATTTCCGCGACCCGATTATGTACCGCATAATCAAGCATCCGCACCACCGTACTGGTGACAAGTGGAAAGTGTATCCTATGTATGATTTCGCTCACGGACAGTCTGACTACTTCGAGGGTGTCACGCACTCCATCTGCACACTCGAATTCGTGCCTCACCGTCCGCTGTATGAATATTTCGTGAAGGAACTTGCCGACGAAAGTTATTGCCCGCGTCAGATAGAGTTTAACAGGTTGAATCTTACATATACCGTACTGAGCAAGCGAAAGTTGCTCCAGCTCGTGAAAGAGGGGCTTGTTGATGGTTGGGACGACCCGCGTATGCCGACCATCTCTGGATTGCGCCGTCGCGGTTACACGCCGGAATCCATCAAGTCGTTCATCAACCGTATCGGTTACACGAAATACGAGGCTGTCAACGATATCTCGCTGTTGGAATACAGCATACGTGAGGACTTGAACAAGCACGCTACTCGCGTCTGTGCTGTGATAAATCCTGTAAAAGTGGTGATTACAAACTATCCGGAAGATTTGACCGAATATATGGAGATGGAGAACAATCCGGAAGACTCGCAGGCGGGAACGCACAAGATGCCGTTCAGCCGTGAGCTATATATCGAGCGCGACGACTTTATGGAGAATCCGCCGAAAAAGTTCTTCCGTATGACTCCCGGCGGAGAAGTGCGTCTGAAAGGCGCGTACATCGTGAAATGCACAGGGTGTAAGAAGGATGCCGACGGAAACGTGGAGGAGATTTATTGCGAATACGATGCCGATACGAAGAGCGGCATGCCGGGTAGTATGCGTAAGGTGAAAGGCACGTTGCATTGGGTTTCGGCACGCCATTGTATGGATGCAGAGGTAAGGCTTTACGACCGTCTGTTCAATGTGGAGAATGCATCGGAGGTTAAGGACCGCGATTTCCACGAGTTGCTTAATCCGGATTCGATGAAGGTGGTGGAGCACGCGAAAATCGAGCCGTTCCTTGCGGAGAACGCCAAGCCTGGCGACCATTTCCAGTTCCAGCGTATAGGCTATTTTACGCCTGACAAGAAAGATTCACGGCCGGAACATCTTGTTTTCAACCGTACGATTACGCTTAAGGACAGTTGGCAAAAAATCAATAAGTAAAAAAGTCGAAAGTGGAAAGTTGAAAGTTTTGCGCATTCGAGCATTTTCTTTCAACTTTCCACTTTTTATAATTCACTTATGGATACTTACAAGACTCTGAAATATCCCGGAGAAGGAATATATAAGGAGAAGATGAGCAAATTTATATCATTTGCCCATCCTGTAGAGTCTGCAGAAGAAGCCAAGGAGATTATTAAAAAATACCAGAAAGAATATTTTGATGCCCGTCACGTATGTTGGGCTTATATGATAGGGGCGGCGAGGACAGAATTTATGTCGAACGACAACGGAGAACCGTCGGGTACCGCCGGAAAGCCGATATTGGGACAAATCAATTCTTTCGGGTTGACAAATGTGGTGATTGTTGTTGTGCGTTATTTCGGCGGTATCAAGCTTGGCACGTCGGGATTGATTGTCGCCTATCGTGAGGCTGCTGCCGAGGCTATACGTGGCAGCGAGATTATCGAATGCCACGAGCAGGCGTATGTGGAATTCACGTTTCCTTATATCGTTATGAATGATGTGATGAAATTGGTAAAGGGAAGTGACGTGCAGATTGTGGAGCAGGTGTTTGACAATTCATGCCAGATGCGGCTTGCCACACGTGCGGACAATGCGGCGGCTTTGCGTTCTCGGCTTGATGATATTGAAGGCGTTACGTTCTGCGATTAGCGGAAATCGTAGAGCATTTCCTTCAGCCTTTTTCTTGCAAAGAAGATGCGGCTTTTCACTGTCCCTACGGGAATGCCCATCTCGTCCGCAATTTCAGTGTACTTGTATCCGTCGATGAACATTGTGAACGGTTTTCTGAACTCTTCGGGAAATGAATTGATGAGTTCTCTTATTTCTTTGGCATTGTGGGAAGCTTCCGGCGATTCGAAGCCTGAATCCTGTGGCAGGCTTAGGTGATAGAGGTTGTCGGTAGTGTCAATCATCGTCTGGCTTCTGACGATGCGGCGGTAGTTGTTGATGAATATGTTGCGCATTATGGTGAACACCCAGCCTTTGAAGTTGGTGTTTTCCGTGTACTTCTCTTCATTGTCAAGCACTTTGAGCATAGTTTCCTGTGTCAGGTCCTCTGCGTCTTCTTTGTTAGCTGTCAGCGACAGTGCAAAGTTGCTCATATTGCTTTGCAGGGCGATTAGCTTGTCGTGGAAATTGTTGTCGCTTTTCATTTTCTCTTCTTAGTTTGTAATCATTACAAAATTATAATAAGTACATTTATTCTCCAAATATTTTTATAATTTTTTTACGACAAAAAATATGCCAAGCTTTGTTTGGTTGGAAAAATAAGAGGAGCGTCGCGATGTAGCGATGCTCCTCTATTCCACAAGATTTAATTTGTGGTTATTTCTTGATTTTTGTGATTTCAAACGGATTGATGACGGCAGCGTGCGCAGCTTCCTGTGCTATCTGCTTTTGCAGCGGTGTTACTCCTTCCGGAGCATAGCTGTTGCCTACGACACTTTCACCGAATACCGCTTCAAACCACGTGCAGGCTGCCGTATAGCGTCCGTAGGTGAGTTGCAAATGATATCCGTCGCGGTTGAAAGTATCGCCGAGTGATGATGTGCGTCCGTTCTGGATGGCAGTGCCGCATGGGATGATTATGTCGAAATCCATCTCATTGTCCGCTTGTTTTACGGCATTGACGATTGATTCATACATTTTTATTTGGTTATTGCCGTAACTCTTGAAACCGTCGTGGTCGGAATCATTGGAATATGCCCATGTGAAATGGAACATCAGTTTTGTGTCTTTTCTGATTCCTTGGCGCACATAATCTACAAGTTCTTTTAAATATGGTTCATAGGTCTCTGGTAGTCCGGAGAAATGGCTTGCCTGCTGCACGCTTACGTAGTCCCAGCTTTCATCGGCAAGCGCATACTTTATTGTTGTAGAGTCGCGTTGTTCGGTATTCCCGTCAACGATTTTACGGTAGCGATAGTCGGGAATGTCGTTGTTCACGTTGTTGGCGTGGCGTTCGAGTGAGCATCCTGGGTAATACAGGTTGCCGATTATAACTTTTATACTGTCGGCTGCTGCAAGTTCGTAGAGGTATTGCTCTACTGCATCTTCAGAAAAACTGTTGCCAATGGCAAGCACTCGTATGATATTGTCTGCTGGTTTTGATTTGGGCGGCAATGGCTTGTCGGCGCATATTGCCGCTATTGGCATCACGGCTGCAATAAGCAGTGTGATGAAAATTGTCTTTAATTTGTTGGTTTTCATATCAGGTTATTTAAAATCGATTAAAAATTCTATTAATGAGACTTTCTCAGGCAGCGCAAGTTTCTTGCGCAGGCGGTAGCGTGCGGCTTCTACTCCACGGACTGTCAAGTTGGTGAATTTTGCAATATCTTTTGTTGACAGGTTCAATCGCAATAGCCCGCAGAATTTAAGGTCGCTTGGTGTCAGTTGCGGATAGCGTTCTCGCAAATTGCGGAAGAAATGCTCATGTATGAGGTCGAAATTCTTTTGGTACATATTCCAGAATTCGGTGTCGCCTTTGGTCGATTCCAATTGTTTTAGCAGCAGGTCCATATCTTTGGATGTTATTCCTCCTTGCCTTTTTTTCTCGTAAATGGAGTCTTTAAGGCTTTCTATGGTCTTCTCTTTTGCGAGTACGTTGAGCGTGAGTGTGGCAAGCTCTTTGCTTTTTGCTGACAGCTCGGTCTCCAGTAATTGTTGTTGCTGGCGGGCAATCAGTTTTTCTTGTTCGAGCATCTTGATATCCTGTTCTTTCTTCTCCTCTTCGTATTCTTTTTTCTTTTTGTTCAATGCCTTTGATGTTTGCCATTTCGAAAAGAAATAGATTCCTGCAATTAATAATAATATATAAATGATGATGGCAGGCACGGATAATAGAATTGGGGTCGGAATTGAGAATTCGTAATCGGATGAAGCGATTATGTCGCCTTCTGAGTTGATTACGTGTGCTGTTATTTTATAATCTCCTTGTTTTAAATCGTGGAAAGCGATGTCGGGTGTTGATTTTATCACTGTCATTTCCTTTTTCCCGGAAAGGACGAATTGGAAATTGACAGGTTGGCTGTCATAATTCGGATAACTGAATTGCAGTGAAATGCTTCCGTTGGTTTTTTGCTTTTTCTCGCCGGTTATCGGTAATTGTATGTTTTTTCCGTCGGTGGAAGTATAGGAAGCGTGGTTCAATGTGAGTATGTTCTGCTGATTGTTTTTCTTCCTCAATCCGTTTATGTCGGAATCGAGACTTGCCACTGCGTTGTTGAGGTTGAAATATGCTATGTTGTTATGGATGTACACGCTGTTGCTGTTCTCGTTATTCTCCAATCCGAAAAAACCGGCTGGTATGTAATATATTGTACTGAATTTGTTGTTTTCAAATCGGATTAGCGTATAGCCGTATTTCCCTGATAGCCAATAATTACGGTCGTTAACTGGCGTGACAAAATGAATGCTCTCATTGGAAGTCAAAGCATTGTTAAGCTCGTTATACGGTATGATTTTCTGCTGCATATCATCATAGGTATATAGTTGATGATTGTCAGAAATCACTATTCTTCCGCGTATTTTCATTAAATAATTATTAGTTGGCACACTGTCCGATATGCTTTTGAAGTATTGTGACGACGCGACTTTGCTTAAATCATTCGACAGCTCGATGCGGTAAATCCCCCGTGTCATATTTGTTGCCCATACGATGCCGCTATGATCGACTTCTATTTGTCTTATGGGGGCAATGAATCCTGCTACATTATTGGAAAATTGCCATTTCCCGTCTTTATAACGATATATGCGCAAGATGGAGTATGATGATTCGAGAAGAATGTCCTGCTCATTGATGCGGCAGCGTACCATACACGTGCTGCTGCTTGGCACGTTGTTGATGGTTTGGAAATTTATGAAGTCGGAGCTTTCCAGAGTATAGCGGTTGTTGCCGGCAAACAGCTGATTTCCGAATCTCGATATATGCCAGTTTTGTCCGTCGCTGCCGTTGATGAATGTAATCCCGCCAGTCAGCATATTGTATTTATATACACCTTGATTGGATGCAATGAACATATTGTTGCCGATTATTTCAAGGTCGTATATCATGCCAAGTGTCGGCTCTCCACGTTCAGGAATCATAATGGAGTAGGGCGAGCCGGTGTGTATGAGGGATATGCCGTTGTCAAGGGCAGCCCAGATGTTGTTGTCACGGTCACAGAACAATCTCAGGACGGAATTGTTTTGCAAACCGGTCTCGATATTGTAATGCCATTTGGCCTTCCCGTCTTTTCCAATGGCGTAGATTCCATCCAATATGGTGCCGAGCACTATTGTTGAGTCGTTCGACATTATTGCCCGGTTGATTTGTCCGGCTTTGATGTTGTTGTCGCTTTCTGTGTGCCAAGGCTTTATTGTGTTTCCATCCATTAGAAATAAGCCGTTGCTTTCGCTGCAAAGTATTGTCTTGCCATTTTTCAACGGCAAGGCTGCTACTATCTCGTCATTGCCGAATGCTGCTTTGTCGAATGCTTTGCGGAATGTCCACCCCCCCCTATTTCTTTCAATCTTATAATATCCGTCATTGATTATTTGTGCGTAGATTTCACCATTAATGTTGTGATAATATAGCGGACGGTGGTTGGTGTCGAATATTCTGGAAAGCTGCTTGCCATCCCATACGAAAGCGGAGACAAATGTTTGGAAAAAGATTCTGTCGTTGATTTTCAGAATATTCCACACTTCTTCATGCTCGATGTTTATTCCTTTCAGTTTGTCGGCAAGTGAGTGATATTTGAAATTTCCGAAATCATCTTTTTTGAAATATCCGAATTCTTCATACGAGCCGGCAAATATGGAGTCACCGTCGGACAGAATGCTGCGTACCACTATGTTGCCGGGGATTGTTGCCATTTCCCAATTATATCCGTCGAAAATCAGCATCCCTTTATTGTTGGCAAAGTACATCTCGCCGTTTTTCCCTTGTGTGCAGCTCCAGTTTTGTATCCCGGCTTCTTTCAGTTGCTTGGTTACTATGAAATTTGTCACTACCGGTTTGAATTTAGATGCGAAAGCTATTGCAGTAGTGGCGGTAAGAATTAATAAGATTATCCCTTTGCGCATATGGAGCATTGTCGATTGTTGTTATAAGTTTGTTGTCCTTTGGGTTGCACAATAATTGTTTATTGTGCAACGTTTTTTCTTGGAGGCATTTGATTCCGCTATTTCGTCTGTGCGAAAGTGCGGGAAACCAGACGGTAGTCGTCAACGAACACTTCTACGGTATAATTACCTTTGGATAGTGCAGTGTTTACGTTGTAATATATCGACAATTGGGTTTCTTGTTGGTCGTATTCTATGGTCTTTTTTGCAGTATATGCCACATTGCCGTTTTCAAATGCAAATGTCGCTCCGTTGCCAAGCACATTGCCTTCCGGACTTACGATACGCACATAGAATGTTTTTTCCCCTACGGGTGTGGAGTTGTTTTGCGGAATTGTGAAACTTACAAGCAGTTGTTTTGCTCTTCCTATTCTTTTTTCGGTTTTTCCACGTTTGTTGAGTGGGGTGAAAGTTAGTCCTGTAAGGTTTAGTTTTTCAGCAAGTTGCATACGCTCTGAAAGCACCTCGTTCTTTTGGGTGTATTCATTGACTGTGCTCCTGAGCTGCTGGTTGCGTTCCTTTATCTCTTTGTTTTCGGCTTTCAGGCCTGCGTTTTCCTTACCGAGAGAATCGATTACGGCAACATAATGGCGCATAAGTTTTTTAAGTGTGGAAATTTCGTCTTGAAGTTCCTTTATGCGTTTTCCGCTCGTGATTTTTTGTGTCTTAAGCTCCACGAGCAATTTTTCTACTTTGTCTTTTGCTTCGGTGTATTTCTCAATCAGAGAGTCGTTTTGTAGATACTGCGCTTGATTCTCGTATTGCTGGAATTCGGTGTTGAGTTGTTCGTATTCTCCTGCAAGTTGAAGTTGTTCATTGGCGAGTTGCAACGAGTCTATTTGCGCTTGCATACGGTCGGTTTTTGAATTGCACGACCCTAATCCAAGCACTAATAGTCCGGCAAGTGCCAATATTATAAGTATTCCTCCGATTCTTATGTTGCGGCGGCTTTTTATGAATTCTTTATCTTCTTTTGTTTTTGTATCCATCATTGTTATAAATATTTGAGGGCAAAGATAGTGCAAATCGAGCGCAAAACAAATAAGCGGTGCTTAAATTTGTTTGTTACTGGAAGATGCTGTCAGGGTTTGAAAATTAATTCGTAACTTTGCAACTATTCTAAGACAAATTCTTTATGACAGATTTTAGTCCGTTGCAATATTTTCATTTGCCGGTTTTCGACCGCATTTTCAATTCCTCGGATTTGCAGAATGTGGAGATGGAAAGCGGTTTGCAATCTGTTGTGACAGGACATGAGGAGGCGCATTATGAAAGTGAGGAAGGCAATTCGAAAGAGGCCGGCCTGATTTCCGACCTTGCGCTCATATTCATAGCCGCAGGTGTGATGACTATATTGTTTAAGCGGCTTAAGCAGCCTGTGGTGCTTGGATATATTGTCGCCGGTTTTCTTGTCGGTCCCCATTTTGCTTATTTCCCGACGGTCGTCGATGCTGCGAATGTGGATTTCTGGGCTGAATTGGGAATAATATTTCTGTTGTTTTCATTAGGATTGGAATTCAGTTTCAAGAAATTGCTCAATGTTGGCGGGTCGGCTGCGATAACGGCATTGGTGATAATAATCGGTATGATGACTACCGGATTCTTTGCCGGCAAACTGATGGGGTTCTCTTTTATAAGCAGTCTTTTCCTTGGTGGAATGCTGTCGATGTCCTCGACCACGATTGTGCTGAAAGCTTTTACGGATTTGCGGTTGATGCATCGGCGTTTCGTTTCACAGGTGCTTGCTGTGCTTATTGTGGAGGATTTGTTTGCTGTTGTAATGATGGTGTTGCTTTCGTCGATAGCCATCAACAACAGTGTGTCGGGTGATGAGCTGTTATGGAGTATCGGGAAGCTGGTGTTTTTCCTTGTCCTTTGGTTTGTAATCGGGGTTTATCTTATTCCTTCTTTCCTTGAAAAGCAGCGTAGATTCCTGACGGACGAGTTGCTGCTTCTTGTCGCAGTGGGATTGTGTTTCCTTATGGTGCTTCTTTCATCATATACAGGCTTTTCAACGGCATTGGGCGCTTTTGTCATGGGGTCGATACTTGCCGGAACAAGCGAGGCTGAGAGAATTGAAAAGATAATATCTCCGGTAAAGGACCTATTCGGTGCATTGTTTTTTGTGTCGGTAGGGATGATGGTTGACCCGCATATATTAGCCACATATACACTGCCTATAATATGCCTGTCGGTGCTGGTGATTGCCGGTATGATTGTTTTCGGCACTTTGGGAATGCTTGTTACCGGACAGCCTTTGCGGGTGGCCATCGAGTCAGGGTTTTCTCTGACGCAGATTGGTGAATTTTCGTTTATTATCGCCACGCTTGGAATGTCGTTGGGAGTGATAGATTCCGACATTTATCCTATTATTGTGGCAGTGTCGGTTATCACGACGTTTTTTACGCCTTATTTCATAAAACTTTCTGATCCGTTTAGCCGTTGGCTGGAGGCAAAAATCCCTGCACGGTTGTTGTCGTTGATATCTCGTTACAGTGCGTCTTCATCGCGCAACGAGACGGAATTAGAGACATTGTGGAAGCAAGTGGCTAAACGCAATGTGTGGCGTATTTTACTTTATTCGGTATTATTGCTGGCAATAATGTTTGTGTCTTCCTCATATTTAAAGCCGGTCTTGTTGGATTCTCCGGGTGATATTTGGGGAAGGTTGATTTATACGGCTGTGACAATAACTGTGATGTCGCCATTCCTGCTCGCTTTGTGCTATCCGAGCACAAAAAAATGGGAAAGGGAGAAGCTGCGGAATGAGAGCATTCGCTCGAATATGCCGTTTATCGCAATTCGGCTGGTGCGCATTTTCATTGCATTCGGTTTTATAGTGTTCTTTATGCTTACTGTATATTCCCACGTGATAGCTATTGTGATAGCTCTATCGTTGTTTATATTTATAGCCATTTATTTTTCGAAATCGGTGCGCAAGCATATGCGGCGCATAGAGTCGCAATTCTATAACAATTTGCATGAGAGGGAATTCCGTCGTAGTGGGCGTAATACGAATCTTGTAAGTGATATGCATATTGCATATATAACGGTTGGTTATGATTGTCCGTTTGTGGGTGAGAAGCTTGGACGGTCCGAGCTTGGCAGACGGTTTGGCGTGAATGTGGCAAGCATACAGCGTGGTGAGCACATTATAGCCGTGCCTGACAGTCAGACAAGAATATTCCCTGGAGATACTTTAGGTGTGATTGGAAATGACGAGCAGATACAGCAGTTGTTAAATGTTATGGAAAAGCAGTCGGACGATAGTTCTCGCCGTGATGGAAATGATGTGAGTATGGAGTTTACGAGCATTGTGCTTTCCGAAAAATCCCCTCTTGCAGGTAAACGTGTGGCTGAAGCCGATTTGCGAGGACGTTATTCGGCAATGCTTGTCTCTGTCGAGCATACAGACGGGACGTATGAGAATCCTACAGGCGATACTGTTTTGAATGCAGGTGACAATCTGTGGCTTGTCGGTGATGTGAAAAAAGTGAAACAGATGAATAATAACCAATATAAATAAATTATTTTATGCACGAGAAAATCATAATACTTGACTTCGGTTCACAGACCACGCAGCTTATTGGCCGTCGTGTCCGCGAGTTGAACGTGTATTGCGAGATTGTGCCTTACAACAAGATGCCTGAGAATGACCCTTCGGTGATTGGTGTCATTCTTTCTGGAAGTCCGTTCTCTGTATATGATGAAAAGGCGTTCAAAATAGACCTTTCTGATATCAGGGGTAAATATCCGGTGTTGGGCATTTGCTATGGGGCGCAATTCATCTCTTATGTCAATGGTGGAAAAGTGGAGCCGGCAGGCACTCGGGAGTATGGAAGGGCGCATTTGTCGCATATCGACAAGGAGAATCCATTACTGAAGGGATTGTCAGACAGTACTCAGGTCTGGATGAGTCATGGCGATACGATTACATCGGTGCCTGATAATTTCGAGATAATCGCATCGACAGACAAAGTGGCTGTCGCGGCTTATCAGGTAAAGGAAGAGAAAATGTGGGGCGTGCAGTTCCATCCTGAGGTGTATCACACGACAGAAGGGACCAAGCTTCTTGAAAACTTTGTGGTAGGCATTTGCGGCGCAAAGCAGGATTGGAGTGCTGCTTCGTTCATCGAGACCACCGTAGCCGACCTGAAGGCGAAACTCGGTGATGACAAGGTTGTGCTCGGATTGAGCGGCGGTGTGGATTCTTCTGTTGCTGCAGTGTTGCTTAACCGTGCCATAGGCAAGAACCTCACCTGTATATTCGTTGACCACGGTATGCTGCGCAAGAACGAGTTCCGCAACGTGCTTCACGATTATGAATGCCTTGGACTTAATGTGATAGGTGTGGATGCTTCCGAAAAATTCTTCACTGAGCTTGCCGGAGTGACTGAGCCTGAGCGTAAGCGCAAGATAATCGGTAAGGGGTTCATCGATGTGTTCGACGAGGAAGCGCGTAAGATAAAGGATGTGAAATGGCTTGCTCAGGGTACTATTTATCCCGACTGCATAGAATCGCTTTCCATTACAGGGACTGTTATCAAGAGCCACCATAATGTTGGCGGACTGCCGGAAAAGATGAATCTTAAGTTGTGCGAACCGTTGCGTCTGCTGTTCAAGGATGAGGTGCGCCGTGTGGGGCGTGAGCTTGGGATGCCAGAGCATCTTATCACGCGCCATCCGTTCCCTGGACCGGGGCTTGCCGTACGCATACTCGGCGATATAACCCGTGAAAAGGTTGAGATATTGCAGAATGCCGATGATATTTTCATTCAGGGACTGCGTGATTGGAATCTCTATGACAAGGTTTGGCAGGCAGGTGTCATCTTGTTGCCGGTACAGAGCGTCGGAGTGATGGGGGATGAACGCACTTATGAGCGCGCTGTGGCTTTGCGTGCTGTGACAAGTACCGACGCTATGACAGCCGACTGGGCGCATCTGCCATATGAATTCCTTGCAAAGGTGTCGAACGACATAATCAACAAGGTGAAAGGCGTGAACCGCGTATGCTATGACATCTCCTCGAAGCCGCCTGCAACAATCGAGTGGGAATAGATGAAAATTAAATAATGTATATATGCCGGGGATTGCGAATCATATGAACGTTTTTCCCGGCATTTTTTATTAATGTGGATTGTTGTATAAAAACATAATGCGGTTTTAGTAAATATTCGTATTTTTGTACAAACTCCTTAAACAGAGAATACTTCTTATGCGGATTATGATGTTTATATTCATATTGACAGGTTTTGCCGGATTATTGTCGTGCGGCAGCGGTTATGATGCAGGGGTACGTGATGCGCTCTCTGGACTTGACAGGATGATGGATGACCGGGAAATCATAGAGCAGCGTAAGGAGAAAGAAATAGAACGGCTGTGTGAACTGATTGATAAGGCAGGTGGAATTTATGGAAAATATCTTGCGATGGACAGCTTGTTTGATGCATATCGGCTTTATAACATAGACTCGACAATGTACTATGCTTATAAGAAAGAGGATTTGGCATTGGCAAGCCGTGACAGCTCCTTGATTATTGATGCGTGTCTGGATATAATCAGAATGAATGCGATTTCCGGTCTGTATGTCGAAGCTTTGGATGAATTGTCGGATGTCGATACTGTCGGGCTGTCGGAAAAGTTGCTTTATCAATATGCGGAAACTTCGGTGTCGCTCTATGGGTCGATGTCGGAGATTTATGCTTCACATCCGAAAGGGGAATATTATGACCGGAAGCTGGAAGAGAGCCGTCGGATGCTTATCAGTTTATGCGACACATCGGATATCAATCGTTTGTATCAGGAAGTGTCATTGGCGTTAAAATCGTCTGAAAGCATAGCTCCTTATATCGGCCGTTTGTCAAGTCGCCTTGAAAAAGACTCGTCATTGACAGTGCATGACAAAGCGATATTGTCATATCTACTGTCACTTTCTTATGAAAAAGTTGGGAATAGGGATAAGGCGCTGTATTCGATGATCAGAAGTGCGGAGTATGATCTTTCCACTCCTGTGAGGGAGCATAAGTCGCTGTATGAATTGTCGGCAATGCTATATGAACGAGGTGATATAGAGCGCGCTTACCGCTATCTGTCACGTTCTGTTGATGATTTATTCATGACGAAAGCACGGGTGCAGATGCAATCGCTTGAGCGCTTGTTACCCGTTATCGCATCGGCATATAATGCTAAAAAGGAGAGTGACAGCAACAAGTTGAAGCATTCGCTATCCGCTATAGTTGTAGTGTCGTTTTTGCTTATTGTGGCTATTCTTTTTGTTTATAAGGCAAAGAAGAGGGCCGAAATTCTAAAGATTGAGGCGCAAAATGTTAATATGCAGCTTAATGAAAGCAACTTGCGGCTCAATCGTTTGAATCGGAGTCTTGTGGAATCTGACAAAATCAAGGAGATGTATATTGGTCAATATATAAATATGTGTTCTTCTTACATAGACCGTATTGATAAGTATCGTAATAATTTGTTGAATATTGCCAGGACTAAAGCTCCGAAGGATGTGGTGGATGCGTTGAAAAGCTCGGAATTCATATCTGCGGAGCTATCTGATTTTTATTACAGTTTTGATAAATCGTTTCTTCACCTTTATCCTGATTTTGTGGAGAAGTTCAATGCATTGATTAAGGAAGAGTATCGTTTTGACATAAAGCCGGGGAAGCCTCTGAATACAGAATTGCGAGTGTTTGCTCTGATTCGTTTGGGGATAACCGACTCTAATCGTATAGCAGAATTTTTACGGAGGTCGGTGTCAACTGTCTATAATTATAGGGTGAGAATGCGTAATGCGGCAATTGCTGACCGTGATGATTTTGAGCGACAAGTGCAGAATATAGGGAAAAACGAATAATTATCCGACTACTTTTTTTGAGTTCATAAATTCGTTCAAATAATTGATTCATACGTTGATAGCGCTTTAAATGTACTACTATTTAACTGTATGTGTCCTTCAATCTGATATATGTATGCTAAATTTGACAACGGATTTGTGTGTGACACATTAATAATAACTATCATAAAATTTTTTACTATGAGAAAGTTTCTCTTAACCGCATTTGCGGCAATTACGGCCGTGTCGATGGCTTCGGCGGCTGAAGTGGTGAAATCTCCAGATGGCAATCTTTCCTTGACGTTCGATTTGAACCAGCAGGGTGCTCCGGTGTATTCTATGGAATATAAGGGGAAAGTAGTGATGAATCCGAGTAAATTAGGATTGGAGTTGAAGGAAGGAAAGGCGATGACTGATGGTTTCCGCCTTTTGCGCACAACGCGTGACACTTTTGATGAGACTTGGACTCCGGTCTGGGGTGAAACGAAGACTATCCGTAACAATTACAATGAAATGGCTGTGCGTCTGGCGCAGGACATCAATGGAAAGGACCGTTATATGATAATCCGTTTCCGTCTTTATAATGATGGAATGGGATTACGCTATGAATGGCCGGAACAGGAAAATCTTACATATTTCGTGATAAAGGAGGAGCGTACGCAGTTCGCTATGACCGGCGACCATACAGCTTATTGGATTCCGGGTGACTATGACACACAGGAATATGATTATTGTGTGTCCCGGTTGAGCGAGATACGTAAAGAGATGCCGCGGTATCTCAATCCTGGCAATGCATCTACTACTGTTTTTTCTCCGACAGGCGTGCAGACTGCGTTGCAGCTTAAGACAGACGATGGCATATATTTGAACATACATGAGGCGGCTTGTGTGAATTATTCTACTATGAGTCTTAATCTTGACGACAAGAATCTTGTGTTTGAATCGTGGCTTACACCTGATGCCGTCGGTGATAAGGGGTATATGATGGCTCCTTGCAAATCGCCCTGGCGAACGGTTATGGTGGTTGATAATGCATGTAAGGCATTGGATTCTAAACTGATTTTAAATCTTAACGAACCGTGCAAGATCGAGGATACTTCTTGGATTCATCCTACAAAATATATGGGAGTATGGTGGGAAATGATTACAGGAAAGGGCTCGTGGGCTTATACGAACGCTACGGCTGTAAACCTTGACAGTATCAATTATGCCGCAATGGAGCCAAATGGCATACATAGTGCCAACAATGATAATGTAAAGCGCTATATCGACTTTGCCGCAAAGCACGGTTTTGATGAATTGCTTGTCGAGGGCTGGAATATCGGTTGGGAAGACTGGATTGGCCATATGAAGGAACATGTATTTGATTTTGTTACTCCTAATCCGGATTTCGACATAGAAGCTCTTAATAAATATGCACATGAGAAAGGCATAAAACTGATGATGCATCACGAGACTTCTGGCTCCCTTCGTAATTATGAGCGTCATATGGAAGCTGCTTACGATTTGATGAACAAATACGGATATGATGCGGTGAAGAGTGGTTATGTTGGCCCGATTATTCCGCGTGGCGAACACCACTATGGTCAATGGGCTAACAATCACTATCTTTATGCCATAGAACAGGCTGCAAAGCATAAGATTATGGTAAATGCGCACGAGGCAACACGTCCTACTGGTCTGTGCCGTACTTATCCTAACCTTGTAGGAAATGAAAGCGCGCGTGGTACGGAATATCAGGCATTTGGAGGAACAATGCCTCACCATGTCACGATTCTTCCGTTTACACGTTTGCAGGGCGGTCCGATGGATTATACTCCTGGCATTTTCTGTATGGACATATCGAAATTCGCTCCTAACAATACTTCGAAGGTGAATTCAACACTTTGCAACCAGCTTGCATTGTATGTGACTATGTATTCTCCTTTACAGATGGCAGCCGACCTTCCGGAAAACTATGAGCGTTATATGGATGCTTTCCAGTTCATCAAGGATGTTGCCGTCGATTGGGACGATAGTAAGTATCTTGCGGCAGAGCCTGGTGAATATATCATAGCGGCGCGAAAGGCTAAAGGTACTGATAATTGGTTTGTCGGTGGCGTGACTAACGAGGATGCGCGTACAATGCCGGTAGCTTTCGATTTTCTTGATAAGGATCGGAAGTATGTAGTAACGGTATATGCTGATGCTAAGGATGCTGACTATGCCACTAATCCGGAGAAATACGTCATAACAAAAGGTGTCGTCACTTCAAAAGACGCAGTGAAGGTGTATATGGCACGTGGTGGCGGTTTCGCTATGAGCATTTATCCGGCAACGGACGCGGATAAGGGCTTGAAAAAATTGAAGCTCAAATAAGAGTGATTCAGATAGAATGATATGTGTGGTCGTTTCCTGTCGGAGGAGATGACCACACTTTTTTACTGCTATTGTTTTTTGATATTGATGATATAAGGAGGAATCGTTGTTTCGTTTTTGGGAGAAATGCGTAATTTTGTAGATGGTTAATGTGTGCTTAAGATGGAAGAGGTTGAAATTAAGCAGGAAGTCGTTGGAAATGGCGGTTCTGGAGAATGTCAAGATAAACAGCCGGATAAGCGGCGTCGTGGAGTGAGAATATTGCGTCGGACAGTGAAGGCTGTGTTTTGGACTCTGTTTTCTCTTGTCTCTATAGTGGCTTTATCGCTTGGGCTTGTTGTCTGGATTCTTACCCCGGAAAAACTTACTCCCATAGTTGAACGAATTGCTAACGATTATCTCGATGCGGATGTGAAAATCGGAAGTGTGGAGCTTACGGTGTGGAAAACTTTTCCTATGGCATCTGTTGAGATATGCGATTTGCAAGTTAAGACCGGAGTGCTTGAAAAGTATGGTGATTCTATTCCTGCATATGCTGATTCGTTGCTTGAAGTGGGACGGCTACGTGCAGAAGTCAATATTGCGAAGATTCCGTTAATGCGGTTCGATGTGAGTGAGATACTTGTCGATTCGCCGAAAATCAACGCCGTTATGCTCAACGATTCTGTTTCGAATTTTATGATTTTTCCTCCATCAGCTCCTGATACGGCAAAGTCGGAGATGACAATTCTTCCAGACGTGGTTGTGCGTAGATTCAGTATGACAAACAACCGTGGTATCCGTTTTGCAGATTTGTCGCAAAATTTAAATGTTACTTTGAAAACAGACAGTATGGAGCTTGCTTACAATGATAGTGACCATTACTATTCATTGTTGTTCAAAGGTGGGGTGTTTGTCGATTTGCCCGGCTATCACGTTCGTCAGAACATTCCGTTTTATTTAAATGGTGATGTCAACTGGAATACAAAGAATCCTTATAAATGCGCGTTACGGGGTTTTCGTGCGGAAGTGGCGCGTGTGCCGGTAAGCATAGATGCCGATGTGGCATTGTCAGATTCGGCGGTTTCGGTAAAAGCGTTGGAAATGTCGCTCGGACCGGTAAGATATGCCGATCTTACAGAGCAGATACCAAAAGAATATCTTCACGGTTTGGAGCGGATTAAGACCAATTTCGCCGTTTCTGTGAGAATGAAGCTTGATAAGCCTTTTGTGATGGGCAAGGATAAGGAACCGTCGTTCCACGCTGAAATTAATATCCCGAATTGCTATGTGCAGCCTGGCAAATATGCGGATTATCGTATAAATAAATTGAATCTCGACGCAAAGTTGACTTATAACGGCGATAATCCTGATCGTAGCACATTGACGCTGAATCGTCTGCTTTTAGACGGTTTCGGAATCAATCTGTCGGCCAGCGGGACTGCTTCCAATCTGTTGAAGGACCCTGCGGTCAACGGCAAGGTGAGCGGTGGGGTGGATTTCGCCAAACTGATTAAATTAATACCTAAGGAATTGCCTGTGCGGCTTTCCGGAAAGATGGATATGAATACCACAATGAAGTTTGCCTTGAGCGATTTGGACGTGACTGCATTCCACAAGATGCAGGTCAACGGAGAAGTGGATTTCTCGAATGTGAGATATACAGTGCCTAAGGATTCGATGCTTGTCTTTCTGAAACGTGCAAAAATAAAATTCGGAACAAACAGCGAATTCAAGAATCAGGCCGGCGAGATGAAAAACATATTGATGGCTTCGGTAGCACTCGATTCCACTATGGCGGCGGTTCCGGGCTTGATGGTTGCTGCTAATGGTGTGCGCTTGGGCGCCGGAAGTCTTGGTACGGCAGCCGATTTGATGGATACAACGAATATTACCCCGATTGGTGCGCGCTTTAGAATCGGTCAGCTCACAATGATGAATCGTAAAGATTCTTCTGTATTCCGTATGCGTGGATTAGAAAGCAATGGCTCTATCAAGCGTTACCGTGGGGCGGAGCGGTTGCCGTTGTTCGATTTCGGGATAAAGGCGGATATGATGCGTTATCGTGACCGTACAACCGTGATGAGCTTGAGAAAGGGTGATATTGAGCTGCAGGCGAATATGAAGCCTAAGCGGGAAAACCGCCGTATGCGGCGCATCCGTGCGCGCATCGACTCTCTTTGCGCCGTACACCCTGAACTGTCGCGCGATTCTGTGGTGGCAATGTATGTGGCTCGATTTGCAAAGCGTCGTGAGGCTGTACGCTTGAATGACGATGAATTCATTGACTTGTCGGTTGACAACAGATTGAAAAGATTGCTCAATCGGTGGAATTTCGAGGGGTCGTTGTCGGCAAAGAGAGGTATGCTGTTCACACCTTATTTCCCGTTGCGCAACACATTGCGTGATGTTGATATGGATTTTAATCTTGATGAATTCAATATCCGTAGTTTGAAATATCGTGTCGGCAACAGCGATTTGGCTATGAGTGGCAAGGTGTCGAATATAAAGAGTACACTGATGGGGATAAAGCGTCGTCCATTAACGGTGGATTTCGATGTCTATTCCGACACTCTTGACGTCAATCAATTGATTAAGGCTATGTATCGTGGTTCGGCATTCTCGGCAGATACCACGGAAGTTGAGTCATTCAATTTTGCTGAGGTTGATGGCTCTGGCGAAGAGGAAATGCATGCAATGGTTGAGGAATCTACGGAAGATGTCGATACGACTGTGAAGCACGCTATAATAATCCCGAAGAATGTGGCTGTAAGTTTTAGGGTACGTGATAAATTCGCACGCTATTCAACGTTTGACCTTGCTGATTTACGAGGGGATTTGAATATCAAGGGCGGAGTATTGAGCTTGCGCAATCTTGCGGGTAAGACCGAGGGTGGGCAGTTGCGCCTTGATATGGTCTATGCTTCTGCTGATAAGAAGGATATTGGAGTTGGCTTATATATTGATTTGAGCGACATCCAAGTTGGACGATTCTTGAAGATGGTGCCGGGAGTGGATACCATAATGCCGATGCTGCGAGGCGTTGATGGAGTGATTAATGCTCGTATAGGAGCGACTACGAAGGTGGATTCATTGATGAACATAATAACTCCGACTACCAATGCAGCGTTGTCGATTGATGGGAAAGACCTCGTTTTGCTTGATTCTGAGACATTTCGTAAAATCTCAAAAATCCTGTTGTTCAAGAACAAGGATAAGAATATGATTGACAGCCTTTCTGTGGAAGTCGCTGCATACGACTCGAAAATAGACATTTACCCGTTTATAATCAATATGGATCGTTATAAGCTGGGTGTTATGGGAACGAATGATTTCGATATGAATTATGATTTCCATGTGTCGATTCTTAAGTCTCCGATTCCGTTCAAGTTCGGGGTCAATATCAGTGGAAATGTCGATGATATGAAAATCAGGCTTGGCAAGGCGAAGCTTAAGGAGAATGAGGTGGCTCGTACTACAATGATTACCGATACTACGAAAGTGAACCTGTTCAAACGTATGGACGAGATGTTCCGCAAGGGAGCTGAAGCTGCATTGAAAGGCGAGAGTCTGAATATGTATGGTCGTGGCGATCGTGACCGTATGCGCAGACATAGAAGCTCTATGGAGACGGATAATGTGAAGGGCGACACAATCAGCCGTGCCGACAGCCTGAAACTGATAGAGGAGGGCATTATCGAGCGTCCCGACACCATAGCCGTCGGTGGGAATGATTCTGTAGTGCGTGATGAAAAGACGGTAGATTCTTTTAAGGAAAGGAGAAACAAGAGGAAAAGCATCCGGCTTGAGCGTCAGAAAGAAGCGTTGAAACCGGAAAACAATTGATTGGTTGATAAGAAATGAGCGGGAAATTCCATATCATAGATAAATCCACGTGGGAACGTAGTGTCTATTTTGATTACTATTATACTCGGATTAAGTGTAAGTATAATCTGAACGCGAATCTCGACATCACGCATCTTGTGACGGAACAGAAAGCGAGAGGATTGCGTTTCTTCCCTGTTATGCTTTACGTAGTGATGCGGGCTGTCAATCAAAACAAGGAATTCAGGATGAGTTTCAATGCTGAAGGGCAGTTGGGGTATTGGGATGAGGTCGTGCCTTGCTACACGCTTTTTCACGAGGATAGCAAGACTTTCACAGACATCTGGAGCGAATACAGCGACGATTTCGACACGTTCTATCGCACAATAGTGGCAGATATGGAACGATACCGTGATGTGACTGGAGTAATCAAGGCACGTCCCGGCAAGCCTGTTAATTTTTGTCCGGTGTCGTGCCTGCCATGGTTGAGTTTCACTTCTTTTGCTCAAGACACATATACGGAAAGCGAAATGCTTTTTCCTCTGATAAAATTCGGGAAATATTTCAGAACGGACGGCAAGATACAGATTCCGGTTTCAGTTTTTGTGAGCCATGCTGTGGCCGACGGTTATCATACCTGCAAGCTTATTAATGATATGCAGGAAATAGCAGGGCGATTCTGAGAAAACAAATTTGTCATGGCATAGTGCAGCGCAAATAACATAAGACATATAGGATTTTATACTCTTATCTGCCGAAATCTGGCGGATATTCCAGAGATTTTTCGTAAGTTTGTAGGATAAATTACGGATATGGCAAAAAGGAAGACAAGAGAGAAGGAAGCGTATAAGCAGTATTTGGAGCGTACCGGATTCGGCGAGGCGCCGATAACTACCGCCTTGATTGATATGGACGGAGTGCTTTACGATTCGATGAAGAATCACACAAAGGCATGGATACGCCTGTCGGAAGAATTGGGATGGAATTATTCGCCTGAGGAATTCTATCTTTACGAGGGGATGACAGGTGCGGCAATCATACGCTTGATGATGAAGCGTGAAATGGGGCGCGACGATGTTGGCGACGAAGAAGCAAAAGAGATATACGCAAAAAAAGCGGAATATTTCAGGGAGCTTGGCACTGTGGATAAGATAGAAGGAGCGGATATGATGCTCACCACTTTGCGCTCGGCGGGAATAAAACGGGTGCTTGTCACCGGCTCCGGTCAGCATTCACTGCTTGATCGCCTGAACGCCGATTATCCAGGAATATTCAGTGATGATTTGAAAGTGACGGCATTGGACGTGAAGTGCGGAAAGCCTGATCCGGAGCCATATCTTATGGGCTTGGAAAAGTCCGGGGCAAAAGCGGAGAATGCCATTGTCATAGAGAATGCTCCTCTTGGAGTGAAGGCAGGTAATGCTTCGGGCTGTTTTACTGTAGGAATAACTACAGGGCCTATTCCTGAAGATGTGCTGATTGAAAACGGTGCAGATATCGTATATCCTACTATGATGGCATTCGCCAACGCTTTGACTGATATAATAGCCGCGCGTAATTATTCATTTTGATATGATGGACGGACGGCAGAATGTGATGTTTACTAACGACGTAGTCGCTGCGTTGGATTCGTGTCTTGATGGATTGAAACCGGCAAGCGTGTTTTTTCTTTGTGATGGCAATACGGAAACGTTGGTATTGCCGGAATTGACACAAACCGCTTTCTGGGGGAAAAGCAAGGTGATATCTGTTCAGGCTGGTGACGAGCATAAAGATATAGCCGCGTTGCAGGATGTATGGACTGCATTGCAGGATGGAGGGGCTACACGCCTTTCGGTGCTTGTAAATGTTGGCGGAGGAGTGGTAACCGATCTTGGGGGATTTGCAGCAGCGACATTCAAACGAGGTATCCGTTTCATAAATGTTCCCACGACGTTGCTTGGCGCGGTAGATGCCGCCGTGGGCGGAAAGACCGGAATTAATTATAATGGTTATAAGAATGAGATAGGCGCGTTCAGAGAAGCGTCGGTGGTTATTGTTTCGGCACGTTTTTTCAAGACGTTACCTGCGAAGGAACTTAAATCAGGTTATGCGGAAATGATTAAGCACGGATTGCTGAGCGGTACGGAGGCATTCAGCCGCTTGCTTGATTTTGACCTAAGTGCGGTAAATGCAGATGTGCTCCTTACTTTGCTTGAGGAGTCTGTGGAAGTCAAGCGGAGGATTGTGGCTAAGGACCCTACAGAGAAAGGATTGCGCAAGGCTTTGAATCTCGGGCATACTGCAGGGCACGCTTTCGAGAGCCTTGCTTTGCGTCGTGGCAAGCCTGTGCCGCACGGTTATGCCGTAGCGTGGGGATTGGTGGTTGAGGCTGTGCTTTCCAAGTTGTTGAATAATCTTGACAGCAGTGTGTTGTACAGCCTTTCAGATTATGTACGGTCGCATTATGGTACGTTTGGCATAACATGTGATGATTACAATGAATTGCTTGATTATATGAAGCACGATAAAAAAAGTGCTGCTGGCGAATATAATTTTTCCTTGTTGCATTGCCCGGGGGATGTGGTAGTGGATTGTGCTGTCGATGAGGAGACTGTGAAAAACGCATTTGACATCTATCGTGATTTGATGCATATATAAGAAGATGAAGGCGGGAGCATTGAAAGGGCATGGAGCAATGCTTTGTGCGAATATGATGTGGGGACTGATGTCGCCTGTCGCTAAATTTGTGATGGTTGGCGGAGCGTTGACTCCTTTGGTTGTCACTGATTTGCGTGTGATTGGAGCGATGGTGCTGTTCTGGATAGTGTCGTTTTTTCAAAAGCAGGAATATGTCCCTCCTAAGGATTTGATGAAGTTGTTTGCCGCATCGTTGCTTGCTATCGTTTTCAATCAGGGATGCTTTGTTTTCGGTGTCGGATTGTCGTCGCCTGTTGACGCTTCTATAATAACTACAAGTATGCCGTTGATTGCGATGGTTTTAGCTGCAGTATATCTGAAAGAGCCGATTACAGGCAGGAAAATAATGGGAATAGCGGCAGGTGCAGCTGGCGCACTTCTGCTGATATTGAGCGGAAATGGCAGGGGTGGCGGAATTCCTGGCGAAAACCGTATATTGGGCGATATGCTGGTGTTGCTGGCTCAATGCAGCTATGCGCTTTACATTGTCTTGTTCAAGAATTTTGTGGGAAAATATTCTCCGGTGACGATAATGAAATGGATGTTTACATATTCGTTCATTTGCCTGTTGCCTTTTTCTTATACAGGATTGATGGCGACGGATTGGGTGTCGTTCAATGCTGAAACTATTTGCGGCATATCGTTTATTGTTGTAGGTGGTACTTTTTTGAGTTATATATTGGTCATTGTCGGTCAAAAGATATTGCGGCCCACAGTTGCCGGTATGTACAATTATGTCCAGCCGGTAGTTGCCGCGGTAGTTGCTGTATATTGGGGCTTGGATTCTTTCAGCTTGGGAAAAATGTTGTCTGTCGTGCTGATTTTTGCAGGTGTTTATCTCGTCACCACAAGTAAAAGCCGGGCAGATATGGAACGGCAGGATTCTATGGCGGAATAGACGGAACTATTCAACTGTGATTGCTACATCGTAGCGCAACAAGGCGTATTTTATATGGTAGGGTATGGCGCTGCGCTTTGGTTTGCGTGATTTGTAGTAGTAATGAGTATGCTGTTTGTCCCACGATCTGACTGACAGTTGTCTTGTCGTCCCTGCCGGTATTTGGCAGACTATGTCGTATTCTTCTTCGTGGAGCATTTCTCCGTTTGCATCGGAATAAGTGAAGCGCACGATTAGGCGTGATATGTCGAACGGCGTACGGTTTGTCACGTAGAATGTCTCGTCGCGGTCGGTAAGCGTCTTGTTGTATCCTGACAGTATGATGGAGTCGGAATATACTCCATTGTCGGTGTGGCCGATACGCTCAATCTGCTCTATCTGTGATTTTGATGACAAATGTTTGCGTGTCGTGTCTGTCTTTGCATGCAAGGTGAGGATGGCGGCTGCAACTAACAGTAATGCGGTTGTATATTTATTGATTGATGCGTTCATATGAATACGGCTAAAAGTAAATCGGAGTGTCGCGTTTCTTTGAGTCAATCTTTATGAATCCGGGCTTGATTTCCGATCTTTCCAATCGTGGATAGATTCTTATGCGTCCGAAAATAGACGGCAGGAATTGTGCGATGTTCATCGACATCCGTATTTTTATTTCCGGTTTGTCGATTACTATGTTATTTCCGTTGTTTTCCACGTTTGCCACGCATTCTATTGGACGTGTAAGCGTGTCATCGGCAATTCCGCTGTAAAGCCACAATCTTAGTTTACCGCTTTCTGCCGATTCTTCCATATAACCGATGACGCTTCCGCAATCCACGGCGCAATCTTCTGCCTCCACTGCCACAACTCTGTAATATCCTCTTTCGTTTTCTATCCGTTCGATGGAGAGGGTCATATGTTCGTCTGGGTAGTACCACAATCCTTCGAGACGCCCATTGACAGCTTTTTTATGCCGTTCTTTTACAGATTCCAGATTATAGCCTTTCATTACCGGTGCTTTGTCCGGAATGGAAAACGATTGTAGCAACGGAATTATGCTCAGAAGCAATATGGCGGAAAGTCGTTGTTGCATATTTTTCTACATACGGAATTGGTATTGTAGTCCGAAACTTAAAGTTTCCTTAAACTGCCAATAACGCCAGTCCATATTAATCGGCGCGGAGTCGTCATAGCGCAGATGAGCGTAGATTTGTGTTGAAAGGAATTTGTTGATTGAAAAATTGAGAGTGGTTTCCAAATCCCCTTGCAGATATGAGTAGTTGGAGAACACAAACAGTCTTGAGGATATTGTCACCGAAGGATGTGGCGTCCATGACAGTTTGCATTCGCCACTGGAACCGATTTCGTGGCCTAATCTTTTCCCTGCATCTATCCCGTATGATGTCGGGTCCATTTTGTGGATTGCGCGGCAGATTTTCATATTGTATGAAAGCGGCGACAATGACGCATCGAACGAGAATGTGCTGCGGTCGTTGGTCGTGCTGTAAGTCATACCGATACCGGCATTCAATTCTCCAGGGGTGAGGAATGATGCGGCCAGGTCATATGTATTGGTCGAGAAATTCTGGAGCAGCTGGGTGCGGAATTGCATCGTCATACTGTAGTAGAATTTTTTTGTGGCTTGGAGACCGAATTTCGCGTTTATTTGGAAAAGGTCTTCCGTGATGCTGTAGTCTCTCAGTGTGTCGTCGGGTGCTGAGTTGATTCCTAATTTATATTGGGCAGTGAGCTCGAACAGCTTGTTCGGGTGCTTCGCCTGATTCAATTTTAGGTTATAGATGGCATTGGCAATCATATTAAGATTATTGTTGCCGCCTTGGTACCAGTTTTCTGACAGATAAGCCTGTGAGAATTGCAGGGAAGCGTCGAATTGGTGTATCCAATTGTATGTCTTTATATCATTGGATTTCACTTTCTTTGGCAGTTCTACGTCAAACTCCTTTATGATAAGTTTGTTCTTTTTAGGGTCGGGCTTTATTACATATGTTTTTGGAGGTTCGGGCATATCTGCAATATTATATGGAACAAGCCATGGCTGGTTGACGATTATGCGGTTTATATGATAATTCTCGAACCAGTTGTCCCAAATGGCTTGGTCAAGCCATCGCTTGTCTATTTCGAGCCGTGCGCTGTCGGTGTGTTGCTTCAGTGAGAGGGTGTCGATTGTCAGCGATTTGTCGTCGATATCCTGATATTTAAAGAACACTATCGGCAGGTACATTAATTTTTCCGGATTGTAGTCGTAATAAAGGCGTGACAATGAATCGGCTTCGGCAATCAGATTTTGCAAATTGTCGGTAGCGACAAGCACCTCTTGTTTGCCTTTTTTTAAGCTCAAACTGTTTTTGTTGAAGCTTTTTGCCATAGCTCTTTCTTGTTGCGGGGCTGTTGTCGTGTTTGCCATCGAATCGATTGTTTCGACATTTTGAGCTTCTGCAAGCGATGAGATGATTAATGCCGCTATCAATAATAAATGATGTCTCATATTGTTTTATTGTAAATCAGTTGTTGTCGTTATCTTTTGTTTCTGCGGTTGATGACATGATATTTCTGGCCATTTCCAAATCTTTTTCAAACACAAGTATGCGGACTTGTCCTATGGGCAGGTCTGGCAATGGGAATATGCCCGACATCCGTTCGTTTGTAATAACGCATTCGATGCCGTTGGTGTTTAATACGCCTTTTGCTATATATGCGGAAACAGCATCAGGATATGTTCCGAAAGTCACTAATTTTTCTGGATTTTCCATAATCTGTTTATTTATTAGGCAATCGTGATTTTCATTGGCAAAGGTAGTGAAATTTTTCATAAAGATTAATTGTTTAAGTTGTTTGTTATGCGACCGATTTGCATTATCTTTGCAAGATAAAGCGTTTGCCGTCATTACGGCATTAGAGTAAATAAGTATTAATAGATTATATGGCAGAAGATCGTATTCAAAAGATTGACATCGAGCAGGAGATGCAAAGTGCTTACATTGACTATTCGATGTCGGTTATCGTTGCCCGTGCGCTCCCGGATGTGCGCGACGGCTTTAAGCCGGTGCATCGCCGTGTGTTGTACGGGATGGAAAGGATAGGGAACACATCCACGCAGCCGACGAAGAAATCGGCGCGTATTGTGGGTGAGGTTATGGGTAAATTCCACCCGCATGGAGATTCCTCCATCTATCTGACAATGGTCAGGTTGGCGCAGGAATGGTCGTTGCGCTATCCGCTTATCGAAGGTCAAGGTAACTTCGGGTCTATCGACGGCGATTCGCCGGCTGCAATGCGTTATACAGAGGCGCGTCTTGCAAAGATGGGCGAGGAGATGATGCGCGACATTGATGAGGACACTGTAAATTTCGTACCTAATTTTGATAATACGTTGATGGAGCCGGACGTGCTCCCGACGAGATTCCCTAACTTGCTTGTCAACGGGGCTTCGGGAATCGCAGTGGGTATGGCTACAAATATGCCTCCCCATAATCTTACAGAGGCAATCAACGCTTCTGTGGCATTGCTTGACAATCCGGAAATCACTGTGGAAGGATTGATGCAATATGTCAAGGCTCCTGATTTTCCTACGGGTGGTACTATTTATGGGTACGCCGGAGTGAAGGAGGCTTATGAGACAGGAAGAGGCAGGATTGTAGTCCGTGCGAAAGCGGAGATTGAGTCGGATGGCGATAAGGAGACTATTGTCATCACGGAGATTCCTTACAACGTCTATAAGGCGGATCTTATCAAGACCATAGCTGATATGGTGGAGGATAAGCGCATTGAGGGCATTTCTGATGTGGTTGATAGTAGTAGCAAGCGTTCGGGAATGCGTATTGTTATTGATGTGAAGAAGGATGCAAATGCAAGTGTGGTGCTTAATAAACTGTATAAGATGACACCCTTGCAGTCTGCATTCAGTGTCAACAACGTGGCGCTTGTCAACGGACGTCCGAAGCTGCTTAATCTGAAAGAGATACTTCAGGCATTTGTTGAGCATCGTCATGAGGTGGTGATACGCCGCTCTCGTTTCCTTTTGAAGAAGGCTCAGGACCGTGCGCATATCGTGGAAGGGTTGATAATAGCCAGCGACAATATCAATGAGGTTGTAGACATAGTTAAGACATCCAAGACAACGGACGAGGCTCGCCAACGCTTGTCGGAACGTTTCGGTCTTGACGAGCCGCAGACGAAGGCCATCGTGGATATGCGTATCGGAGCGCTTACCGGACTAAGTCAGGACAAGCTCCATGCAGAGTACGAGGAATTGGAGCGTCAGATAGAATTCTTGAATTCGGTGCTTAACGATGATTCCGTATGCCGTCAGCTCATAAAGGACGAGCTTATCGAAACGCGAGATAAATATGGTGACGAGCGTCGCACAGACATAGTGTATGCTTCCGAGGAGTTTAACGCCGAGGACTTCTATGCCGATGACGATATGATTATCACAATCTCCCATCTTGGCTATATAAAGCGTACGGCATTGTCGGAGTTCCGTACTCAAGGCCGAGGCGGAATGGGCGCAAAGGGTAGCGACACGCGCGATGAGGACTTCATAGAATACATATATACGGCATCTATGCATAATTATATGCTGTTCTTCACTCAGAAAGGGCGTTGCTATTGGCTGAAGGTATATGAGATACCAGAGGGGTCGAAGAGCTCTAAGGGCAGGGCTATACAGAATCTGCTTAATATCGATGCCGATGACAAGGTGAATGCGTTTATTCGTGTTAAGCATCTTGATAATCAGGAATTTATCAATTCGCATTATCTGTTGTTCTGCACCAAGCGCGGCATAATCAAGAAGACGTGTCTTGAGGCTTATTCACGTCCGCGTCAAAACGGTGTGAATGCAATAATCATACGTGAGGACGATCAGTTGATACAAGTTCGTATGACTGATGGCAATGCCGAAGTTATAATAGCCAATCGCAACGGACGCGCAATACGTTTCAATGAAAAGACTGTGCGTGAAATGGGTCGTGTATCCACAGGCGTAAAGGGTATGTCTCTTGATGGCGGGGATGATGAGGCTATCGGCATGATAACGATGACCGGAAATCCTGAAGAAACTGTAATGGTGGTTTCCGAACAGGGTTATGGCAAGCGTTCGAGCATAGATGACTATCGTATAACCAACCGTGGAGGAAAGGGTGTTAAGACTTTGAATGTCACGGAAAAGACTGGTAAGCTCGTGGCTATCAAGAATGTGACGGAAGCCAACGATTTGATGATTATCAACAAATCGGGTATCACATTGCGTATGAAGGTTTCTGATGTCCGTGTGATGGGACGTGCTACGCAAGGTGTACGTTTAATCAATCTTGAAAAGCGTGGAGATGAGATTGCTTCTGTTTGTAAAGTCGCTTCGGAAGAGGATGTGGAAGTCCCGGAACAGGCGGATGATGCAATGACGGCTCAGCAGAGTCCTGATGATGTGAATAATGAGGCGTCTAATGATGGAAATCTTGGCGGATTGTTTGAATAAAGATTAACTTTTTAAATTTTATTGATATGAAAAGAACTTCAGTTTTATTGCTTTGCGCTTTGACCACGTTCGGCGCATTTGCACAGAAGTCGGTTGTTGACGAGGTTGACAATATCCTCGACAAGATGTCGCCTGACTATAAGTCGGCGGCAGAGAAAATCGTGCCGGCATTGACCAATGAGGAGACAAAGGCTGATGCCAAGACTTGGTATCTTGGTGGTAAGGCAAATGTCGGAATCTACGATCAGGAGTTGGTTAAGTTGCAGTTGGGGCAGGCAGCAGATTCCGTCCTTATGTCGAATGCTTTGCTCAAGGGATATGAATATCTTAAGGCTGCACTTCCTTTGGACACGGTTAAGCAGGTTGACAAGAAAGGCAACTATAAGCTTAATAAGGACGGCTCGATAAAGGTGAAGACCAAATATTCAAAGGATATTGTGAGTATGTTGGTAGCGCACCATAACGACTTCTCTATTGCCGGTAATTTGATGTATAACAAAGGCAATTATAAGGAAGCCGGGCAGCTTTGGGGCGTTTATGTGAATTTGCCTTATTCAGGTATTGAAGATCGTGACAAATTTGCGGCTCCTGATACGGTGCTTGCAGAGATGGCGTTTTTTGAAGGTGTTGCTTTATGGCAGGCTGAAGAGTTGAAAGATGCAATAGACGCTTTTGCAATGGCCCGTAAGCTTGGTTATCAGAAAAAAGAGGCTTATGACTATGCTTTGAGCTGTATGGCAAATATGCAAGATACTATTGGTATTGTCGAATTGGCAAAAGAGGCTTATAAGGTATATGGCAAAGAAGATTCGCAATATATTAAGCTTATTATCAATGACAATATAAATCATAATCAATATGATGAGGCTCAGTCTTTGATTGCGAGTGCAATTGCTGATAATCCAAGTAGCGCTGACCTTTACAACTTGATGGGATTTATCTATGAGCAGAAGAAGGACGATGAAAATGCTTTGATAAATTATAGGAAGGCTACGGAATTTGATCCTAATTATGCTCCTGCGCAATTCAATGCTGGTGCTTGCATCGTTAGAAAAGCTGCTGCATTGCAGGAAAAAATCAACAAGCTTACAGGTGCTGAATACCAGAGTGCCCGTGAGAATGAACTGATACCGCTTTATAAGGAGGCTTTGCCTTATATAGAGAAAGCTTATGAGCTTGATCCGACAGATTCGTCGGCTAAGCGCGTGCTTAGCAACCTCTACTATCAACTTGGTGACGAGGCTAAGCTTAATGCTTTGGAAGGTAGATAATAATTATTTAGTATAAGAAAAAAGATGGATGAATCCACGTGGATTCATCCATCTTTTTTGTTGTGACGGGATTTTAGTTGTCTATTAGGCTAAGTATTTCTTCCGGTCTGTCGATTATTGTGCCTGCATTGAATTGTCGTAATTCTTTTGCAGTGCGGAATCCCCAAGTCACGCCTACGGAATCCACGCATGCGCGCCGTGCGGTTTCCATATCCACTCCTGAGTCGCCGACATAGAGTACATTCTGTTTGCGTACACCTGCTTCGGCAAGTATGCCGAACACAATCGACGGGTCGGGTTTTATTTGTACGCCTTCTTTTTGTCCGCAGATATCAACGAAATCGATGTCAGGATAGTAGTATTTCACGAGTTTTGTTGTTGCAGCCTGGTATTTGTTGGATGCAACAGCCAATTTTACCCCTCTTTCTTGCAGGCTCTTCAACAGCTCCGGCATACCTTCGTAGGGAGTTGTATAATCGGTGTTGTGCTCGTTGTAGTATTCTTTGAAGTCTATCTTTAGTAATTCGATGTTTTCTTGATTACGGGCGTTTTCTGGCAGGGCACGTTCGATAAGTTTGTTCACTCCATTGCCTACAAACATAGGATATGCATCGAGCGGATGCACTGGATATCCGTTTTTTTGTAAAGCGAAATTGGTTGCGGCGCCAAGATCCTTTATTGAGTTTATCAAAGTTCCGTCGAGGTCAAAAATCACTAATTCTTTCATATGCTGGTTAAATAAATGTTTAAAAAGGATAACCTACAGAAAAGTGTAATGCAAAATCCCTGCCAAAATCAGGGTGTATGAGAGGAAATCGTTCCTGTCCTTCTGCCGGGTTTACTGCTTTCATTCCACAGTCGAGACGGAGCAGGAAATAATTGAAATTCATTCGTAGTCCAAGCCCGTAGGCCACTGCTATTTGTTTGTAGAATTCATCAAATTTAAATTCTCCGCCCGGTTGATTTTCATAATAACGTATTGTCCAGATATTTCCGGCATCGATGAATGCCGCCAGCTCAAATACCCAAAACAGCCGTGCGCGATATTCTAAATTGAGGTCGAGACGTATGTCTCCACATTGCTCCATAAATGAGCTTACGGAGTTGTTGCCGTTGTAGCTTCCCGGACCAAGTGTGCGCACCGACCATCCTCTTACGCTGTTTGCACCTCCTGAATAGAATCTTTTTTCGAACGGCAATATTGTGGTGTTGCCATATGGGATTGCCACGCCTGCGCCTGCATGGAAAACGAGTGAGTTGCGGCGGTCAAACGAGTGGTTGATTGAATAGTCGGCATTCAATTTCACATATTGTGAATATTGTATTCCAAATATTTTATAAGCGTCAGATTCCGGATCTTTTTTCTGATTGGTGATATGGGAGAACAGGTTGAAAAGGTTGCCTGCTGTCTCTATTCCGGCGCGTATGGTATAGATATTTGGCTGATAGACGAATTTGCCTATGCCATGGGTGCTTTTTTTATTCGTGTAATAGAATGAGTACCCGGTGCGCATTATGAAGTGGTCTTCATATGAATATCTGAGTAACGGATTGTCGGGCGCGATTTCATCGAGAAAAGAGTCGGTTATTTGAGGAAGATATACATAGTTGATATCTATTAGGTCGAATGTGTGGCTTATCATGCTGCCTGGCTCTGTCCATTTGTATTTCCATCCGGCATTGGCTATCACACGAGTATATTCGGGGCGTTCCTGATAGGTGAAGGATGTGCCGAATTCCGTGTTTGCACGTACCTTTTGACGGAAGTTTTTTTTCAGGAAAGGAAATATGAATTTTGGGAAGCTTATTCCTAATTCGCCAGAGTATTCGGCATATCGGTTGTTGATTAGTCCGGATATGTCTCCTGAGATACTCTCATAGTTGATTCCGAGTTTTGTAGTGAGGGTTTCCGACCCTTTGGCAATATTACGGTGCTGGTAGGTGGTGCTTACTCCAAAGCCGAGGTCGCCTTCCGAGTTGGTTCCTTCTAATGAGACTGACACGTTTTGAGGTTTCCCTTTGGTGAGCAGGATGTATGAATCGAGCCATAACTTTCCGTCTCGCTCTTCTGCTTGTTCGAATGAGATGGTGACATATTTTAAAATACCCAATCTGCTAAATGACTGGTATGTGCGGTCAACGTCTTCTGAGTTGTATTTTTCTCCGATTTTGATGAAGCAGTTGTCTTCAATGATTGATGCACGCAGATAGCGTTCATTGCCATAAAGTATCTTAATCCTTTTATGTGTGACGGTGTCTTCGTTTTGATATTCCGACAGGTCGTGGCGATTTGTAGGGTCGTAATTCGTAATTACGTAAATGTCTTTTATATAAAAAGGACGATGATCAGTATAACCTTGAATCGCATTATTGGCATATGGCGGCATCACGTTGAGTGTCAGCTCAACAGCCTTGCTGTTTTCTGTAGTGTCGGCTGTGTAGGTGATATATTCTTTGTTGAAACCGAAATAGCCTTGCTTCCTGAGCCGGTCGGCTATTTTTGACCGTTCTTCCTCCATATCGTTGCGGTTGAACAGGTTCCCGCTGTGCAGGATGAATCTTGAAGAGTCTGCCATAATAATCCGGCGGAGGCTGTCGTCTGGGATGTTGTATGATATGCTTTCTATGTAATGTGGAATACCAGGGGTGATATGATAGTCAACCTCTATTTTTTTTTCTTTTATGGATGTCTCTGCGGTTACTTCTGCATCCATATATCCTTGATTTACTAAAGCCAGTTTTAATTGGTTGGATGATGCGTTGGTCAGATCTTGGTCATAAACTACAGGAGCTTGTCCGAGCCGTCTTAGCCATTTGTTGTACCATTTGGTGCTATCTTTGCCCGACATATTATAAATTGCCAGCTGGAATTTTGCACCTCCCAGAATCTCGTGGTTAGGAGTTTGCCTTATGTAGTTGCGCAATTCTTTTTTGTTGAAATCATTACTGTTTTCGCCGTTTATATCAATTCTTACTTTGTTAAGCAGATATTGTCCGTCGGGTACGTGTTTTGTGGTGTTACAGGATACAAATAAAGTTATCGCCGTGATTATCACGGTCGTGACGGTAACCTTATGTAGTATCCGTATCATTGCTGATTTTATGACAATTATCTTGCGAAGATACGACATTTGCATATAACAATGGCAATCTGTGCCGTTAAAAAATCAAAGGTATGATTGTTGGAAAAAAATGATTGTATCTTTTTGGTTGATTATTTGATATAAATATGTACCTTTACAATTGATGAAAGAATTGTTGTTTAAAATACCGCCTTTTGTTGCCACTGTCATAGTCATTCTAATAGTGGCTTATCTTACATTGTTTCCAAAACCGTTGCCGGATATGCCTTTGATGATGTTCCCGTATGCTGACAAGGTGGTACATTTTGTTATGTTTTTTGGTGTTGCGGCATGCTTGATGTTGGATTGTGGGCGTGTTTGCCGCAGGATGGCTGTGCTGGTTAGTTTGGCTGTTGCCATTGCCTATGGCGGATTGATAGAATTGCTGCAAATGTGGATGGGAATGGGACGGGCAGCCGACTGGTTCGATTTTTTTGCAGATGCAGCGGGAGCGTTGGCGGGTACGTGGCTTTGTTGGAGATTGTTTTTTAGATAAGGCATGCGGTATGGAGGAAAAACACACAAATACGAAGAAAAAACGTCGTTGGCTGCGCTTATGGATAAAAATTATAAGTTGTGTGGTTGTTATTGTTGCATTATTGCCTGCTGCGCTTTATATACCGGCCGTACAGAACAATGTGAAGACACTTGTCGCTGAAAAAGTTTCAGAAGCGACCGGTTATGATGTGGAAATTGGTAGATTCTTGTTGAAGTTTCCTGTGGATGTATCTGTTGAGAGGTTTTCTGTGACTGCTCAGCAATTAGATACGTTGGTTTCTGGAAGTGTTGCACGTGTGGATGTGAGGTTGATTCCTTTGTTGATGGGCGATATCGTTGTCAGAGGTATAGAATTGGAAAATGCACGGTATAAGATGGTAAGTCCTGACTCTTCGATGCTTTTTTCGGCAAAGGTTCGCAGATTCGAGTTGCGGAATGCTACGGTTGAGCTTCTTACTGATCATATCCGTTTGTTTGAGGCGTCTCTTGACGGGGCCGATGTTGACCTGATTATGGATTTGCGCCGTTCGCAGCCATCTGAGCCCGATTCTTCAGCTTCTGCCGATTGGCTGATAGGGTTGGAGAAATTGTCATTGAAAGATGTGCACTACCGTATGTCGATGATGCCTTCTGTTGACAGTCTTTCTTCTGTTATCAGGTCAGGGGAATTGAAAAATGTGGCGGTCAATCTTGCTGCTTCTACGGTAAGAGTGGGCTATTTGGGTGTTGACAGACTTTCTGCTGCTTATTTGTTGCCGGAGAAAGAGCAGGCGGAAGCATTCGTAAGAGAAATTCCTTCTTTAGAGGATTCTGTCACTACGCAACAGAAACCATGGACCATAATGGCTGACAGTATTCGTTTGCGTGATTCTGAAGCTTTGTATTCTGTGCGTGGCGCGGTGCCGATTGAAGGTTTGGATTTTAATTACATTCAAGCTTCAAATATAAATGTTTCAATTGATGATTTTTATAATAGGGGCTCGAAAATAAGAATACCTCTGAAGGGCTTGTCTGTTGACGAACGGAGCGGATTATGTGTCCGCAGAATGAATGGTTCTTTTGAGATGGACAGTACTGTCATAAAAGCTGATAGTTTGGTTGTCAGAACATTGCTTTCTGAAATTGAACTGAATGCGGTTGCCGATTTGGACGCATTGGAGGGTAATCCTTCATCGGTTGTTGATGTGTCATTATTATCTGATATTTCGTTGGAGGAAATAGGAAAGGTTTATCCATCGTTGCGCCCGATGCTACATTCTATAAGCCGGATTGACAATGCGGAGGCTGATTTGCAAGTATCAGGTACAGGGAAGGAATTAGATTTAAGAAAGCTTGATTTTAAAGTGCCTGGTATTGTATCACTTTATGCCACTGGTAAAGCTGAATATCCGTTTGACAATAAAAAAACATCCGGCTCTGTGCTTTTGTCTGGCACTTTGTCGGGTGGTGAGCGGATAAAACATCTTGCCGGCTTGGATTCCGCTTTTTCTGTGCCGGTTGTCAGATTGTCGGGTAAAGCTGCATATGCGGGAGAAAGTCTTGACGCTCGTTTGACGGCAGCAGTCGATAGTGGCTGGATAGTGGCTGGAGGGCGATGGAATATCAGGGGGGAGCGTTATTCCGGCAAGCTGGATGTGGCCAGTTTCGATGTCCGCTCGTTTATGCCGTATGGTGATATTGGTGTAGTTGACGGTAGTATGGATGTCGCAGGCACAGGATATGATGTCTATACTATGAAGGCAAGAGCTGATGCCGGATTTAATCGTGTTGATTTCGGCGGAACAACTTATCGGGATATTTCCATTAACGCTTCTATAAATGATGGTATATATAATGCGAATGTAATATCAGGCAATGAGTTTGCCGATGTTGAACTGTCGCTTGACGGACGGGTGCGTCCTGATGTGTATTTTGCAAGAGTAAGAGGGGATTTTGCTAACGTGGATTTGCAGGCGATGGATTTCTCTGAAAGGGCGCTGTCGGGAAAATTAGGTATCAATGGAGTTGTAAGGGCTGATTTGAAGAGGGGAGATTACCGTGGTTTCATACGATTGTCGGATGTTAACGTGACCTATGGTATAGATTCTTTTACAACCGATAGTATAAATGTTGGATTTTCCACTGATTCGCTTAACACTCGTATGCGTTTGCGTAATAAGGACTTGTTGTTGAGGATGGAGTCGCCTTATGGTGCGGATGTGTGGAATCGTTCATTGTCGGCATTGTCTTTGCTTGCCGATTCTATGATTGTGGCACAAAGTGTTGATATAAAGGCATTAAAACAGAAAATGCCTGGATTCAAGATTGATATGGGAGCAGGACGAGACAATATGCTTTATCAATATATGCATGCTTCTGATGTGGACTATGACAGACTTTTTCTTGATATAGACAAGGACAGTGATTTGCTTGTACGGTCATATATAAGCGGCTTTGTTGCCGGGGGTGTGCTTGTTGATACCATATTTTTGCGAGGCTCTACACGGAATGATTCATTATTGTATGCCTTGCACGTGCGCAATAGCGATAAGAATTCCGCATTGTTCAGAAAGGCAGAACTCGATGGGGCATTATCTGGCAATTGCCTTTCGGCATATCTTGTTCAGGCGGACAAGACTGGCGTAAAAGGCTTTGATTTTGGGTTGGGGCTGTCTGTTGTGGATTCGGTGGCAAGTTTGCGACTTTTCCCGGAGAATCCGGTCATAGCATATCGTAACTGGCAATTGAACAGGGATAATTTTGTGTCGTACGATATGAGAGACGGCGCATTGCAGGCCGATCTGAAGGTTACAAGCGGAGAAAATAGTCATATCAACATCTATACCGATGTGCCGCCGGTGAAAAATAATGGCATTAATGTTGAGCTTGCCGGGATAGAACTTGGTGACTGGCTTACGTTGTCGCCTTTTTCTCCGCCTGTCGATGGTGTGCTGTCGTCGAATTTGAAGATTTATTATAATGACAAGTATGTATGGGGAGATGGCAAGTTGTCGGTTGATGAGTTGTATTATGGGAAAAACAGGGTAGGCAACATTGCTTTTGATTCAAAACTTGCATATGTTGGCAATACAAGGAACATATATGCGATGGCAGATATGGATGTGGATGGTAAGGAAGTGGTGACTGTCAGAGGCTATCGTAATGATACTGTTCCTGCTTCCATTTACGATATGCGTATCAATATGCGGCGTTTCCCGTTGTCTGTCATCAATGCGTTTATGCCGGAGGGTATGGGTGCGGCTACTGGTTATCTTAGTGCAGGATTGGATTTTAGTGGCACTATGGACAATCCTGATATCAGAGGCTTTGCAAGATTTGATTCCACACGGGTGATTTCTCCTTCGTTCGGGGCAAAATTCGATTTCGATACGGTAGGGATTCCTGTTGATAACGGTTTGATACGGTTTGATAAGTATAAGTTGTATGGCGCTAATGGCAATCCGATAATTGTTGATGGAGATTTCCAGTTCCTGCCGTTCGACAATATGAGAACTGATTTAACTATTACGGGGAAGGATGTGCAAGTGGTTGATAGTAAGAAATCTGGAATGGCTGAGTTGTATGGAAAAGGGTATGCCGACTTATATGCGGGTATTAAAGGCTATTTGAATTCTCTTGAAGTGAATGCATCCTTATCATTACGTTCCGGAACTGACCTTACGTATGTAGTCCAGTCGGCAACGGCGGAATTGGCTCAAAGCTCGGATGACGGTGTAGTGGAATTTGTCAATTTCAATGATACGGTGAAAAATGTAGAGAAAGAAGATACCGTATTGCAAAAGCCGTTTGCCATACGTATAAATGCGATGTTGACAGTGCAGCCTAATGCCGTGTTTACTATTTATCTGTCGCCTGACGGTAAGAATCGTGTCAATATAGATGGAGAGGGAAGTTTGAATTATTCGCAGACTTATCAAGGTGATGCGAATATGACTGGTAAATATGTGATTAATGGGGGGTATGTGCGTTATACTCCTCCTATGCTTTCTGAAAAATTGTTCAATTTTGTAGAAGGTGGCAGTGTCGTCTGGACAGGAGAATTGTTGAATCCTACTCTTAATGTGAAGGCAGTGGAGACAGTAAAGGCCAATGTGACTACGGAACAGAATTCAAGACTTGTGCCTTTTGATGTGTCGCTCAATGTTGGAAATACTTTAAATGAGCTTGATGTGACATTTGATGTATCGACAGAGGCGGATATGACTATCGCTAACGAGCTTAGCGGAATGACTCAGGAGCAACGCTCAACGCAGGCTATGAATTTGTTGCTTTATGGCTCATATACGGGAGGCTCGACAACTACTGCCGGTGGTTTGTCGGGTGAGAATATGGCGTTTTCTTTCTTGGAATCCACACTTAACAAGTGGGCTGCTAATAATATATCCGGAGTGGATTTGTCGTTTGGAATTGACCAGTATGACAAGACTGTTGATGGTACGACATCCACTACCACCAGTTACTCTTATAAAGTGTCGAAAAGTATTTTTGATGACCGTTTCAAAATTGTTGTGGGTGGCAATTATTCAACTGACGCTTCAGCTGAGGATAATTTGGCACAGAATCTGTTCAATGATATTTCGTTTGAATATAAGATTAATAAGTCTGGGACAGCTTATTTGAAGCTTTTCCGTAAGACTGAATATGAAAGCATACTTGAAGGGGAGATTACGGAGACTGGCGGCGGCTTTGTTTGGCGTAGGAAGATATTGCTATGGAGGGATATGTTCAGGTTCTTCCGCCGCCAGAAGCAACCGGCTGCAGTAGTGGATGAAAACGGTGGTAAGGAAGCTGTTATGAATAATAAAAAGCAGGATGAAGATGAGCAGCAGATTGATTAAATATATGTCAGTGCTATGCTTGGCTTTTGTTGCCGCAGCATGTTCCACCACTTCCCGTCTTGGCGAGGGGGAGGTGCTTTACACGGGGGTGAAGAAGCTGCGGGTTAACGCACCGGACTCTATAGAGATTCCTGATGGTGTCAGTGACAATATCAAGTCAACAATCAATGTGAAGCCTAACAATTCTTTGTATTCTCCATATATACGTCATCCATTTCCATTGGGGTTGTGGTTGTATAATCATTGGCCGGAGGATTCAAAAGGTATTAAAGGCTGGATTTATCGTAAATTTGTAGAGCAGCCGGTGCTTATTTCTGACGTTCGTCCTGATTTGCGAGTCAAGATGATGGAGGATATGCTTGCTAAAAATGGATTCTTTGGAGCTACATCCACTTATGAGCTGCTCTATGATAAGCGCAATCCTAAAAAGGCAAGGGTTAATTATACTGTTAATCTTCCTGTTCCCAAAAGAATAAGTGATATAATTCTGCTTGACGACACAACAGAGCTTTCCATACTGATTAACAGGATTGTAAGGCGTGACAGCTATTTGAAGGTTGGAGAGATTTTCTGTAATGATTCGCTTGCGGATGTGCGTAATAAACTTGCTGACCGTCTTCGTAACAGAGGATATTACTTTTTCCGTCCGGAATATCTTATGTTCAAGGCTGATTCCACGGTGGCTAAAAACGGCATTGCCCTGAAATTGGTATATAGTGATAATGTGTCTGAAAAAGCTTTGCGGAAATATGTAGTAGGTAATGTAATAACCTATGTCCTTCGTTATGAAGGTGGCGGATACGCAGATACTATTTTCACAGAAAAAGGTATGATTGTGCAAATGAAGCCTTCGAAGCTGCGTGAAGGGTTGATACCATCCTGTATTACGATGCGCAAGGGGCAAGTAATGAAGGTGCGCTCACTGAGCACTACTCAGTCGTATTTGTCGAGACTGGGGGTGTTTAATACGATATCCTTGAGAGTCACGCCTCTTGATTCTGTCAGGACTGATTCTTTGGACATCAACATTTTGTGCCGCTTTGATACGCCTTTGGAAACTCAGTTTGAAGTGAATCTGACTTCTAAATCCAATAGTTACTTAGGACCGGGAATGTCGTTTGGTGTCACAAATCGTAATATCTTTGGCGGGGCTGAGCGGCTTTCTTTGAAATTGAACGGGTCGTATGAATGGCAGATTGGCAAAATTGATAATGGAGAGCGGCGTTCGAAATTCAGTTCATATGAAGTGGGATTGGATATGGAACTTGCTTTTCCACGGCTTCTTGCACCGAAATTTATGAGAGCCATACGCCGGGAACAGAGTTGGACACGGTTTACGCTCGGCGGAGATGTTATGAACCGTCCGCATTTTTTTCGTATGGTGCAATTCAATTTGGGGATAAATTATGATTGGATGTCATCACGTTTCTCGAAAAATCAGGTTACGCTGTTTGAACTGAAATATAATAAGTTGTTGAATACTACTCCTGAATTCGATGCCACGATGCAGGAAAATTATGCAATAGCACAGAGCTTTCAGGACCAGTTCATTCCAAAATTGAGTTACACATATACTTATGACCGTGGTTTCCGTCACAACAGGCGGCATATTACGTTGCAGGCATCGGTTGTTGACGGTGGCAATTTGTTTTCCGGGATATGGGGACTGGCCGGTGCTGACGGGCAGAAGACATTGTTCGGAACACCTTTCTCGCAATTCATCAAGGGGACTTTGCAACTGGTATATTCGCATAAGATATATGGTGACCATAAGATTGTAGGAAGAGTATATACGGGAGCCGCGCATGCTTATGGCAATTCTTCGGAAGTGCCTTATACGGAGCAGTTCTATATCGGAGGAGCAAATTCGTTGAGAGCATTTGCCGTCCGATCTATAGGTCCGGGTAGCTATCATTCTGATGAAGGGCTTGGTGATGGGTATTATGACCAGACCGGAACATTCCGTTTTGAAATGAATCTGGAATACCGGTTCCCGATAGCAGGGATGCTTAAGGGTGCTTTATTTGTGGATGCAGGTAATATATGGTTGCTTAAAGATGACCCTGCCCGTCCAGGAGGAAAGCTTACCGGCTCAGGCTTTTTTAAGGACATGGCTTTAGGTACGGGGCTGGGATTGCGTTTCGATATGGGTATGATAGTTGTGAGGGGTGATTTGGGGATAGGATTGCATTTGCCGTATGATACTGGCAGGTCGGGATATTATAATCTTAAGTTTAAGGACAGTTTTGCATTCAATCTCGCAATAGGCTATCCGTTCTGATTTTTGTTGCTTTTTAGTGTCTTGAATGAGAGAATATAGGCTGTCACGCCTATTGCTGTTATGGCTATCGTGATTTTTAACCATAATGGTTGCACGATGATTATGCAGTATCCCATAGCGCACCACATCATTGTCGTGGAAACAATTTTGCCGCGTAGTGGTATGGCTTTTGTTTCCATAAATATTCTGATGTAGGGGCCTAACATCCGTTGGTTGATTAGCCATAGGTAGAGCTTTTCGGAACTTCTTATGTATAATGCCGCGGCAAGTAGTAAGAACGGAGTGGTAGGCAATAAGGGGATAAGAAGTCCTATTGCACCTAAAATCACGAAGATTGTGCCTAATGTTATGCAGAGATATCTCATTCAATCAGAACAGTCTCATTTGTTCTGGTGAATTGTGCTTGTCTCCATTTGAAGCGGGTGCAGGCTCTTCCGTTTCTTTCTCATCGTTGATGGGAATCTCTTCCGATGGAGGAGTTGGCATCAGCCAATCCGAATAGTCGGATGAATAATCGATGGCAGATACCGTTCGCCGTTCGTTTCTCTTATTCTCGTCTTTTGTAGATTTCCCATCGTAAGAATTTTCTGAATCGGCGAACAGCAGCAGAGTGTTGTCTTTGCTTTTTTGATTTTTTTTGTTCAGTTTGTCGATTTTGTCATTCAGCAATTTTATTTCCTGACGCAATTTTTCTTCATTGAGCTGTTGTGTCTCCTTTGCGTTTTCGATGTTGGCTTTCAATTGCTCCGAATAGCTGCTTAAATCCGCCATCCGGGATTTTAGTGATTCATTTTCACGCTGTTTGTCTGCTATCTCGTGCTGGATTTTTTTCTTGTCTTCAATTAGCTGATTGTTTAATGATTGCAGTTCGTTTATTTTCTTATTGGATTCTTCAATTATTAAATCTGTTTCTTTCTTATCGGCTCTCTCTTTCGCTAATGATTCCAATTTCTCTTCAAGTCCGGATATGGTTGATTGCAGGTTGTTGATGTCTGCGTCTTTTACTTCGCATTCTTTTTGCATACACGATAATTCATCCTGGTATGACTCGACTGCTTCTTTCGCTTCGTTGCGTTGCTCTTTGAGAGAGTAAATCTCGTCGGTCATTATTTTTATATCATCTTGTAGTTTCGCAATTATTTCTTGATGTTTGCCGTGTTTCTCTTCAGATTCGGTGTTTGCCACTTTTTCTGATAGATTGGCAATTTCCGTATTTTTTTGTTCCAATTCTTTTTGTAATGCCGCAATGCGTTCTTCCGTCTCTTTAGTAGAATTCTCTTTTTCAGATAGCGACAGGCTCTTGATTCTCAGCAATTCAGCTTTAAGCTCATTGTTCTCTTTTTGAAGAGTTTCATTTTCCTCTTTTGCCGTGTTGAGAGCATTTTCATTGATGGAAGAAACTTTTAGCTTGTTCATCAAGCTTTTGCATTCCAATTGATATTGCTCGCGCTCGGCTTCGGCTGTCGCTGCTTTGTTCTCGGCTTGTTCTAATTGCTCTTTCAATGATGCTTTTTGCCTGTCGAGTTGGGAAATGCGGTTGCGCAGCTCTTCGTTCTTGCTTTTTGATTCCGATAGTTGATTCCCAAGAGAGATTGATTGTTGTTCAAGATTTATCCTGTCGGCTTGCCATTGGCTTTTTGTGGCTGATTCGATTTCTTTCTTTACTTTTTCTGTATATTCTTCAAACGCCTTTCCGAACGATTGGCGCACATATTGTTTTTCCGCATCGAGATCGATGAATTTTTTTATGTGATCCGGCAGACCGGAATTGAGCACGTCAAGGATTTTTGACATAATGCTTTCGTCAAGCAGCTTGTCAATGGATACTTCCGTTTGTTTTTCTTCTATAACTGCCGTTTCTGCTGTTTTTTCTTTTTGAGGTTCCGGCTCTTTTTTGAACGGGTTTATGTATGGTGCGTTGTGTTCATTTTGCTCTTTTTCGGAATTGTATTTTTCTTCCGAAAAGCCGAATACGTTTTTTAAGAAACTGAATGCGCTCATATCTTGGGAATATTATGTTCAACAATTGGCTTTACTACAAGCCCTAATCCGGTACGTCCGTTGATGCTGATTGTCAGCGGAGATTCAAAATGCACGATTCTGACAAATTCCGATTCGTATGCGGCCTGGAGACTATCGAGATAGTCGATGTCGTAAACGGAGTCATTGCTGCGTGGGTCGATTGTGAAATATCCTACGCCGAATGATGTCAGGTTCTGGAAGAAATGTGTGCCTTGGCTTGGCTCTATTCTGTAGTTTGGCAGAGAAGCCTCGGCTATCAGACGGGCGGAGGATATGTGCGGCCATTTTACCGGAATGCCGAGTGCCGGGTCGCTGGAGCCCCATCGTCCTGGACCAATCAGTATGTAGCCTTCTTCCTTGTCGGAGAATGTGCGGTTGATTTTCTCTATTTCTTTTGCTATTTGTGGATTGTTGGCCGATGAGAAGTTTTTTGTCTTTATATATACCACGTCCTTGACATTGTCCATCGTGCCGTGTCCCAGTGCTGTATTGCTTTTGAGGATAAGGTCTTTATTGTCGGTTTGCATTATCCTTTCATCGAGCATTTCTTTACGGTCAACAATAGGGCGTATTTGCAGCCAATATACGGAACCTTTGTTTTCTCCGTTAATGTTGATGTTGCCGGCAAATTCTATTTCTACAGGACGGCGCATTTCCCTTTCTCCTTCCGACAGCATGAAATCTATGATTTCAGCAAGTGGAAATACTTTGTGATGCAAGACATTTGCAAATGTAACCACCTTTCTGCCTGTCCCATAGTCGCTGTCTCTTATTATCTGGTCCTGTGGGTCATAAGTGGATATCATATATTTCAATGCCCCGCTTTTTGCGGCATCCTGTATCTTGATATGCTTTATGTTGTCACCGTCATCAGTGCTGAACTTGCTGTCCACATCGTTCATGTCTAATGCGTAGAACTGTGTCTGTGTGTCACGTAGCGCAAGATCGAGGGTGCTGGTTTGTAGCACTTTGTCGGGATGGCGTGGCGAGAATCGTAATGCCAGTCCGCCGTCAACGATATATTTACCTAAGCCTACTGCTATCTCTGCTACTCCGTCTTCCGGTTTCTCATCATTGATTGGGTAGTAGTTGAGTGACCGTCCTACTCCTGAGAATGAAGGATAATAGTATCCGTCGTGTTCGTCGCCTACTACTTCTTGTATGATTATCGCCATTTTTTCTTGGTCGATAAGATTGCTGGTGGCAGTCATATATGCCTTGCTGTCGGCAAAGAACACGGAAGCATAGACGCTTTTTATGGCATCGCACAACAGGCGCATCATTTCGTACTTGTCGTCGAGACGTGGAATCATATATGTGGAATATATCCCTGCGAACGGTTGATAATGGGAGTCTTCCAGAAGGCTGGAGCTGCGTATGGCCAACGGCTTGTCAACAACCTCAAACAATGCAAAGAAATCTTCTTTCAGATATCTTGGCAGATTGGCTTCGAGAAATACGTTGAGTATCTGTTCGTCAGGGATGTCCGACAGTGCTGTAGGGTAGAGGTTATTCTCTTCCATAAACTCGTCGAAGATGTCGGTACATAGCACAATCGTCCGTGGGATGGAAAGTGTGGCTCCGTCGAAGTTGTCGCATATCGGGTATTTTTTTATTATCGAGTCGATAAAAGCCAGTCCTCTTCCCTTACCTCCGAGCGAGCCTTGCCCGATACGCGCGAAATTGGAATAGTGGTCGAAGCGGTCTTTTTTGAATATGGCGACTACGCCGCGGTTCTTCATCTTCCGGTATTTCACGATAAGGTTGAAGAACAGTTTCTTCACTTCCGGCGCTTCCTCGATGTTGCGGAAACGGTGGGCTTGTATGATTTCGGCTATCGGGAAAATTGCGCGCGAATAGAGCCATCGTGATATGTCGTTTCTCGATGCGTGGTAAAGAAGCGATTCTGCCGGAATGTCGAACATCTTGTATTGGAAATCCTTCAGATTGTTGATGCGCATCACTTCTTCTCCGGTTTTCGGATTGCGTATTATCAGTGCGCCGAAACCGAAGTTGTTGTATATTGCGCTGCCCAGGTCAACAGGAAATTTCTTTGAGTTCTTGTCGATGAATGAGACTCCTAATTTGTCGGCTAATGCTGCGTTTTCCGTTTCCGACGATTCCAGAATTATCGGTACATAGGGATCTTTCTCCTTGATTTCTTTTGCAAGCCGTATCCCCGCCGCTTTGTCTTTTTCGCCGTCGCGGTTGAAGGATATGTCTGATATTATGCCCAGTATCTTGTTCTGATATTTGTCGTAAAGGGCTTCTGCCTCTTCGTATGTTCTCGCGAGCATCACTTTTGGACGTCCGCGCATACGCAGCATCTGTTCGTGCTCGTTGAGCGCTTCGGTCGAGAATGTCAGCGACTGCTTCAGCAGGAATTTGTAGATATGGGGAAGTACGGATGAGTAGAACCTTACGGAGTCTTCGACCAGAAGGATGGTTTGCAGTCCTACTTCCAGTACGTCATTGTCGGCATTCATCTTGTCTTCGAGCAGTTTGATGATGGCAAGGAGCAAATCAACATTTCCAAGCCAGCTGAACACATAGTCAACGCCTGAGAAATCTTCGTTGGCCAGTCTGCGCGACACTTCTTTTGAAAATGGGGTGAGCACGACAAACGGTATGCCCGGATATTTTTCTTTTATATTCTTAGCTTCTCTGAAAGTTTCACCTATGTCCATTCCTGGCATTGCGATGATAAGGTCATAATGCTTATTGCTGAGGCATTCGTATGCCTCGGCATAGCTGCTTGCCTGGTTCACGCGTGGCGGTGAACTTAGGTTGAGCGATGTGTATTCAAAATACAGCTGTTCCTCCACGCGGCCGTCTTCCTCCATCATAAATGCGTCGTAGGGCGACGCTATGAGCAGCACATTATGGATGCGCCGTTGCATCAGGTTTTGGAACGCGGTGTCGCGAAGGTATAATTGGCTGAGTTTCGCTTCGTTCATTACGGAATGCTTTTCCCGACAAATTTACGGAAATTTTAATTAATTATGTAATATGGCATCAATAATGTGCGTATATTTGTTGTATAATTAAAATATATGTGTGAATAAATCTATTTTGATTGTGATAATTTTGTCTTAATTAAATATTTATTTTGGGTGGGTGTAGATTGTATTGTGCAAGGTTTATTGTGTCGTAATAATGATTTTATTGCATCTTAAAACCGTCTGGATTAAGCTTATTGTCTGTGAATATATAAAGTGTTATTATAACAATACTGTATAAATTTCACTATCTTGATTTATTGTGAAAGTTTTGTTATATTTGCGTATCTATTAATACATAAAATTATGGCTATTATTAACAGAGCAAGAGTTATTCGTCCATCTTCAAGACAAGAAACTTCATCCTATAAGGTGGATATTAAAAATCGTGACGAAAATGATGATTTGTGTGTAACTGTAACTCATGAGAGCAATCCTGGTTTTCATAAGAAATTTTATTTTTCAGCCAAACAATTACACGAAAAGAAATCATTACATTTTGATTGGAATGGTAAAAGTGTAGTTTGGAAAGGCGGTATCATTCCTACGAAAATATTATAGTGAAAAATGAAAACTGGAGATGGTCATTTGTATTTCAAACCAGTTCTTGATGAAAAATATTTTTGTTGGTACTCTGGTGATTGATACCTTTTTGTAGGGATTTACGTGTGGTCCGGATGCTT
>JADIMC010000096.1 GCA_017694955.1 Candidatus Limisoma faecipullorum | reverse complement strand
GGAACTACATATATGTACCGTCCTGTCACGAATCCATATTCCCGTTATGGCATATATTTCCTGACAGATAAAGCGTCGGAAGACCCTTTGTTTGTGCAGGACGTGGATTATACGGTCAGTTTGAATCTTGCAGCAGCCGATAGCGACAGCGGTACGGCTATTTGGTATGAGGAGGACGAGTTATACAATCCTGGTCTGACTGGACAAAATTTTTTAGGACGCAGTTTCGTTAATGATGGTGAGATCTCGTATGAAGTGCCTGTCCCCGGAATGGTCTCTTCTGGGACGGTTTATGTTGCGGCGGTAAGTGCGTTGATGAGCGACGCTGTTATGAATGGATATGTGTCGGTTGATGGAAAAGATATGGAACTGGATTCAGGCAACACCCTTCCGGCAAATTCATCTACTGATTATTTGGAATATGGCAATTTGACTGTAAAAACTAAAGCGGACGCCAATGTCATCGTGCCGGAGAATGGTATATTGGACTTGAACATAAGAATTGAGACTTCAGGTAATTTAAAGAAGGCTTGGATGGATTTTGTGTCTGTGGCATACCCTGCAATCAATGCAATACCGTCGGATTATTCTCAGACCCGTCGCTATATTCCGTTGAAAGAGGGAAAGGCAATAACGGTTTATCCGTCATCTCCAGGTTTTATGGTGTGGAAAGTTGACGAATGCAAGTCGAATCCTGAATTCCCTTTCAAGACGGAAAATTGTCTGATGGATGATAATGGAGACGGCTCAAGTTCGTTTATTGATAACCGGTCGCTTAATTGGGCTGAATATGTGCTTTTTGATACGGAAAGGGAACAGTTGCATCCGGAATTTGTGGAAATGGTAGATAATCAGAATTTGCACGCGATGTCTGTGCCGGATATGCTGATAATAACCAATTCAAAATTGATTGCACAAGCAGAACGGCTTGCTGACTATCATAGGATGTACGATGGGATGGATGTGGCAGTTGTTGATCAGGAATTGATTTTCAACGAATTCTCATCAGGTGCGCGTGATGCTATGGGATATCGTCGGTTCTGTAAGATGCTTTATGATCGGAATCCTGAAAAATTCAGGTATTTATTGTTGTTTGGACCGGGGACATATGATAACCGTATGTTATATACTGGAGAGGAGTCGCAGCAATTGATTTCTTACCAGTCGAAGGATAGTTATTCTCAGGTGCGCTCGTATTCGACAGATGATTTCTTTGGATTTCTTGACGATTCAAACACTTCGTACACTTCGCGTCAGATGCAGATAGCTGTAGGACGTATTCCGTTTGCGACAACTTTGGAGATGGATTCTTATATAGACAAGCTTGTCGGTTATATGTCGGATGTGAATAATTCTTCATCTGTATGGAAAAATAATATGCTGTTGATAGGCGAGAATGGGGATGATGACGTGCATGTGTCGCAATGCGAGTCGTTTATGCGTTATTTTAACGCTACCGGAAATTATGATATGAATATAACCAAGTTGTATTTGAAAGCTTTCGCTGATGAAAAGACAGTACGCACAAAGTTTGTCGAGAATATGAATCACGGACAAAATTTTGTGTTGTTTGTCGGGCATGGGAATCCGTACTCAATGACCAAGACACAGGAAATAATGAATTTGGACAAGGCGCGCGAGACTCATTATAAATATGCGCCGGTGATGTACTTCTCAACTTGTGATGTGGCGAGATACGACAGGGGTGGCTCCAATATTGTTGAATCGTTGTTGTTGAATGAGGAAGGAGGTATAATTTCTGCCATAGCTTCAACTCGTGTGGTATATACGAATCTCAATGGAAAACTTAGTGATGCTTTTGCGAAAAGCCTCACTAAGTCGGATGATTATTATGATGGTGAAAAAACTGTCGGTAAGGTGCTGTTAGACGCAAAGAATACTTGTGGAGAACGTACTATCAACAGACTGAAGTACCATTTGATTGGAGATCCGGCGTTGAATTTTACTTTTCCGGAAAATAAGGTTACCATTACAAAAGTGAATGGAGAGACTTTGTCGGAATCGGCGACAGTAAGTACTGCATTGGCTGATGAATTGGAGATTGAAGGAGTTGTGGAAATGGCAGACGGGAGCATCGATCAGATGTTTAACGGAAAAGCTCTGGTTCAACTGTATGATTCGAATGAATATTACACTACAGCGAGAGTGGCGGATGATAATGCTGTTTCTTCTGAAAAAGATTTGGAGCAGCGCGGCGCGTTGCTCAATGAGGCTGAATTTATGATAGAATCAGGAATGTTCAAGGGCACGTTTATTGTCCCTGGCTATTCTGTCTCGGACAATGATGTGATGCCATTGCGTGTCGTGGCTGTTTCGGATGACAACCGGCTATGTTCTGGAAGCAGTTATGCCGTTGTTGCCGACAGGAGCGCTGCCCCCTCATTAGTATCTGATTATGTGGCGCCGGAAATCAGGGAATTCTGTATAAATGACAAGGACTTTTTCAAAGACGGGCAAGAGGTTGACAGTGATTTTATGCTTTATGCCGAGATATACGACAATTCTGGTGTGAATAATTCTGTTGAATCGCTGGCGACTTCGATGTACGTGTCGTTTGACGGAGGTGATATTACAATGCCAGTCAATGGTTATTATCCGGTGGAAAATAATGGGGGAATAATAGAGATGCCTGTTTATGGAATGGATGAGGGAAGGCATACAGTTGAATTGGTCGTCACTGACTTTTCTGGTAATATTGTGAGGAAAAACCTGTCGTTCTATGTGAAGAGCAAGGCGGATGACTTTGTTATGGAAATCAGTGAGAAAGCTTCATCTGACTTTGTGGAGGTGGATTTACAGCCGGTAGGCAATGCCGGATATTCATCTGCCGAGATTTTTGTCACGGACAAAGGTTGTAATACGGTGTACCGCACGGTGGTTGATAGTTTCCCGTATGAATGGAATCTTACTGACAATGATGGTAATCAGCTTGCGCCAGGGGTTTATGATGTGACGCTTTCGGTTGACAATTACAGCTTGCCTTCTAAAAAAATTGTGGTTTTAGAGCAATAAAACAAGTAATTTTCAGTTTTATACAGAGAGTAGAGATAAATAATGTTTTTAGATGAATAAAAGAAAATCAATCATAATTGCCATTGCGTTTGTTTTGTCGATGCCGGTTTTTGCCGCTGACAATGTGAAAAACCAGTTTAATCCGGTGCAGACTGGTGTGACGTCGCTTGGTATCGCTCCTGACGCTCGTGGTGCGGCGATGGGCGACCTTGGTGTTGCAACAGAGCCGGATGCTTATTCTCAATATTGGAATCCGTCAAAATATGCGTTTGCATACAGTACGGCTGCGGTAAGTCTTTCCTATACGCCATGGTTGCGTAAGTTGGTCAACGACATTTATCTTGCGAATCTTGCCGGTTACTGGAAAATTGGTGGAGGCGACAATCAGGCGGTCAGTGCATCGTTGCGCTATTTCTCGCTTGGAGAAGTGCAGTTGACCGATGATATGGGAGTAGAGACAAATTCGGTTAATCCATATGAATTGGCTTTCGATCTTGGGTATTCCCGCAAATTGTCAGAAAAATTTTCAATGGGTGTTGCTTTGCGTTATATTTATTCCGACTTGGCATTCAGTGATGCTTATTCTGCGGAGCAGCAAACCGGGGCATCTGCATTCGCTGCCGACATATCCGGATTTTTTACCTCTTATCCGATAATCGGTCGTAATGAATGCCAATGGTCGTGGGGATTCAATATTTCCAACATTGGTTCAAAAGTGTCATACAACGATGGTAATGACCCTGCTTTTCTGCCGACTAATCTGCGTCTGGGTACTACATTCACTTTCCCACTTGCCCAATACAACAATTTGGCGTTGTCGGTGGATATAAACAAATTATTAGTACCGACTCGTCCGCGCCAGTCTGACTATACTTCTGAAGACGGCAACTATGACTCAGAGGCATATGAGGCAGCATTGGAGGATTGGCGCAATACTTCGTCGATTTCAGGAATATTCAAGTCGTTTTCGGATGCTCCTGGCGGTTTTTCAGAAGAGTTGAAGGAGATAAATTTCTCAGTTGGGGCAGAGTACAATTATAATCAGCAATTTTTTGTACGCGCGGGATATTTCTATGAGCATCCTGACAAGGGAAACCGTCAGTATTTCTCATTCGGAGCGGGATTTTCGTTGAATGTCATACAGCTTGATGCCTCATATATGCTTGCAACGGCGCAGAGCAGTCCGCTTGATCAGACATTGCGCTTTTCGTTGACATTCGATATGGACGGCTTGAAGCATCTGCTTGGTAAGGATTAGGATGATGGGCGGTTTGAATATGAAGGTTGGTATGGGCTATGATGTCCATAGGCTGGTAGCTGACCGTGAGCTGTGGATAGGAGGTGTCAGGATAGAACATACGATGGGGCTGCTTGGCCATAGCGATGCTGATGTGCTGATACATGCTCTTTGCGATGCCTTGCTTGGTGCCGCATCGTTGCGCGACATAGGATATCACTTTCCTGACAAGAATCCAGAATACAAGGGTATAGACAGTAAGATACTTTTGCGAAAAGTGATGTCGTTGCTGAGAGATAATGGATATGAGTTTGGTAATGCTGATATGACATTGTGTGCGGAACGTCCGAAACTGAATCCGTATGTACCGGATATGCAGAAAGTGTTGGCTGAGTGCATAGGAACTGATAAGGAGAATATATCCATAAAGGCGACAACTACTGAAAAACTTGGTTTTACTGGTCGTGAGGAAGGAATATCCGCATATGCTGTTGTGTTGATATATAGGCCATAGATTATATGTCTCTGTATGCAATCAGGCGTGAAATATAAATAAAAAGGATGTCTTTTTGAGGCATCCTTTTTAGTTGCAAATTTGTATAGTCCTGAAATAGCATTTGTTTATTAGAAGTATTTCGGGTCTTCGCCATATTCGTTTCTTCCTATATTACCTTCCTGGCAGAACCATATGATGAGTAAAATCTGACCGACTATCGGGACTAAGCAGAGCAGGTAATACCATCCGCTTTTCCCTATGTCGTGAAGGCGGCGTACACTTATGGCTATTGACGGAATAATCGTTGCCAATGGAATTATGAATGTCCATCCAAGAAGAAAATTGATTACGAATAGCATCAGACATGACCACCAGTATTCGGCGCGGCGTGCACGTCCGTCAAAAGTTGCATATTTTGTCCAGAATAGTTTGCAGGCTTCCATCATATCCATATTACGCATACGCATACCGTTGGGGGCTGTGCTATAATTTTGTTTCTGCCCGTAATTAGGCGCTTGCTGTTGCTGGTATGGAGGAACTTGTTGCCCGTAGTTGGGCGCTTGCTGTTGCTGGTATGGAGGAACCTGTTGTCCGTAGTTAGGTGCTTGTTGCTGCTTGTACGGAGGAACTTGTTGCCCATAGTTGGAAGTCTGTTGTCCGGAAGGTTGTTCAGGTGTTGGTGGTACTGTCGTGCCGCTTAATTTTTCTATCGGCTGACCGCATTTCGGACAAAATAATGCTGTATCGTCCACCATTTGTCCGCAGTGTTTACATTTAATCATAATTATAACGGTTTTTAGTGTTTAGTCTAATAATTCTTCAAATTTACGGAATAATATTAAAGCTTCATAAATCTTCAGGCGTTTTTTTATTTTTTTGTTGATATTTCATCTGTCTCGTGTAATACGTAGCGGTTATAATAAGATAGGCAAAGGGTTGTCAAAGGCAATGCTATGATAAGTCCGAGAAATCCGAGAAGGGATCCCCAAATGGATAATGACAGAAGTATGATTGCCGGGTTCAGCCCCATTGCCTTGCCCATTATTTTCGGTGTAAGATAAAGGTCTTGAATGCATTGTACAACAATATATACGACCATTGCCAGAATGAATATCTGCCAGAAGCTTGTACCGGTTTCTGCTGCATATATGATGCATAGTATGGTTGTAGGAACGAGTGATATCAATTGTAAATACGGCACCATATTTAGAATGCCGATGAATAATCCCAGTACAATAGCCATCGGCATGTCGATTATCAGAAATCCTATGCAGAATAATATTCCTACACAGGATGCAATCAGTGCCTGTCCGCGGAAATAGCGGTTCATACTGTACTTTATGTCATCTATTATGTGGAACACTGGTTTCCTGTATTTCTCAGGGACGAGCCCACGAACACCTTTCATAAATGACTCGTAGTCAAGCAGTATGAAAATGAAATAAAGGAGAGTGATAAACCATCCGCAGATTGTCAGTATCAGTGATATGCTTTCGCTGACAACAGCCCATGTGCCTGAAAGTGTGCTTTTTATTAGCTCAATCCATTGTTCTTTGGTTAGTAGGGAAGAAATGTATTCCGCATCAATATGTTCGCGTATAAAAGTATGGATTTCTTTTGGGAGGTATGGGCTGTCGGTTGATTTTGCATATTCTTTTATGAGGCTGATCACGGTGACGAGCTCGTCAATTATGATAGGGGCAATGAGATATATGAACAAAGCGATGAAACCTATAAGTTCTATCAGAAATAGCGCTATAGGTATGATATTGTTTTTGACATGCAGTATCCGTTTGTTGAATGCTACGACTGGTTCGAAGATATATGCAAGGAGACAGGCAACGAAGAATGGCAGCAGCGCATTGCTCAGCTTGTCGAGTAACCATAATGCAGCCACGATTATGGCAATTGTGAAAAGTATTCTTATGACGCGGTCGAAAGTGTATGGGCGTGGAGATATTGTCATCGTTTTCCTGAGTTTAAAGTTATGAATCTGTATGTTGTTACTGCGTAGCAAACTTATGTAATTTTTTCGATAAAATGAAATTATAAGGTGAGGAAATGTTAAAAGCAAGACGATTAATTTTGCAGATTGGTTATAAGAATGTTATTTTTGTGAGATTGTAGTTGGAAATGGAAGAAAAAGCTAAAAAAAACGGTAAAAAGAACAAGATATTGTCGATTGTCATCTTGATATTGGCTCTTGTTTATGGTGTGAGTCCTGTTGACATTATACCGGATATGCCTGTGGTAGGATGGGCTGATGATTTCTTTATAATAGCATTTGCCGTGTTGAATATGCTTCAGTTCTCTTCAGACGACAATCATCCCGGATTGTCGAGATTCGCGAAGTGGGCAAAATGGCTTGTCGCATTGTTTGGCATAGCTGTAATTGTGTTGTTGCTGCTTATCGGGACGGCTGTCGTAAAGCTGTTGAGTTGATGCAAATTTCGTGATTCATTTTTCTAATATTGTCAAAACGTGTTAACTTTGCAGCAATGAAAAGTTTTCTCGTTTATATACTTTTTATTGCGGTCCCTTTTCTTGCTTTTTCAGCGAAGAAGCAGGCATTGGAGCCTTCATATGCATGGACAGCTACGCCTCCATTAGGGTTGCATAGTCCGGCTACTATCGATACTTTGCTGTATAATTATTATAAATTGTCAATTCCTTCGCTTGTTAGCGATGCATATGCCACGACAGGCAATCTTGGCGGAACAGGTTTGAATTCCATATATTTTGAGCGAAAGGACCGTTCTGAATTCTTCTTTGCCGATGTGCTTCAGCCATGGCTTTATGATGCGGAGGATCAGGTGTATTATAATACGCGCATCCCTATGACTTTGTTGTCGTATAATTGGGGTGGAGGAAGGGATTCTAATCAAGACCGTCTGAAAGGTATATTTTCCGGCAATGCAGGGAAGCGCATACAGGTTGGTGCCTTGCTCGATTATCTTTATTCGAAAGGAGGCTACGACCGACAGGCTGTTAAGAATTTCACCTGGGGTTTGTCGGGGTCGTATATGGGTGACCGATATGAGGCACAAGTCTCATTCAACAGTTTCAATTCTGTCAATATGGAAAGCGGCGGTATTGCTGATGATTTGTATATAACCGACCCGGCAGTGTTGCAAGGCGGTGTGTCATCGATTGATGCTAAAGCCATTCCTGTAAATCTGTCGGATGCTTTCTCACGTGTGAAGGGTGCGCATTTTCTTATGAATCATCGTTATAAAGTTGGTTATTATCATGAGGAGGAAATCAACGACACGACAGTGAAGCGTACTTACATTCCTGTGTCAAGTTTCATATGGACATTCGATTATAAGAAAAACAGTCATAAGTTTGTCAACCGTTCAGCTACAGATGACGCTAACTTTTTTGAAAATAATTATCTTTCGGTTGATGGAACGGAAGAAGAGGCACGTTATTGGCGAGTGCGCAACACTTTGGGCGTATCGTTGCTTGAGGGATTTCATAAATATGCAAAATTCGGGCTTGCGGGATTTGTAACTCACGAAGTGAGACGTTACACGCAGGTTTCTGATACAATACTTACTTCTCCTTACAAACCGGAAGGACTTACTCCTTTCCCTGATGTGACGATAGAACCGGTCACAACGCAGAATCTCATATGGGCAGGCGGACAGCTTACGAAGCAGCGTGGGTCAATTCTTACGTATTCGGCGACAGCACGATTCGGGCTTATTGGTCCTGTAGCGGGTGATATTGATGTCTCTGGAAAGATTTCAACTAAATTCAAGCTGTTTGGTGATTCGGTGACAATAACAGGTGAAGGTTTTTTTAAGAATACAGAGACTCCTTATTTGCTGAATAATTATGTATCTAATCATTTCGTTTGGAAAAATGATTTTGGAAAGGAACGCCGTTTCCGTGTTGGCGGGTCTATTGATATTCCTCATACGGGTACTAATTTTTCAGCCGGAATGGAAAATGTGCAGAATTTAGTGTATTTCGACACTAATGCGCTTCCTGTACAGAATGGCGGGAATGTGCAGATTCTGAATTTACGTTTGCAACAGAACTTGCGTTTCCGGGCATTTAATTGGAATAACTCGCTTACGTACCAGACATCGACAAATGAGTCTGTATTGTCGTTACCAAAATTTGCGGTATATTCAAATATGTTTGTGCTGTTTAAGATTGCGAAGGTACTGCAGGTGCAATTAGGTGTGGATTGCAATTATTACACCAAGTATTATGCTCCGGCATATCAGCCGGCAACGATGGCTTTCTATAATCAGCGCGAAAAGAAGCTTGGCAATTATCCCTTTATGAGTGTTTATGCCAATATGAAGCTTTATAAAACGCGTTTCTACGTGCTGTATTCCCATTTCAATCAAGGCTTGTTTGGGGGGAGCAGCTATTTTGGAGCATTGCATTATCCGATGAATCCGAGTCGTTTGCAATTTGGAATATCGGTTGATTTTGCTAACTGACAAAGGCTGTTGATATGAAGAATAGGAAGATGTTGCTTAAACCAAGTTTACGAATTTACGTACTGCTGCTTGTTGCCGCAATTGGGGCTATGATTGCGCTTTATCGTTGTTCGCATGGAAAAGGCGGTATGCTTCCAATCGCACAAGGAGAGAATGATACTATTGATATTGCATTGGAATACTCTCCATTCTCTCTTTATATGTATGGTGATACGCTTGGTGGATTTAATTATGAGTTGCTGAAACTTATTGGACAATATAAGGGGCTGAAGATGGAGATGCATCCGATGGTTAATTTGGGAGAGTCTCTCTCTCTGCTTGACGAGGGCGTGTATGACATTGTCGCTGCCCAAGTGCCGGCTACTGTTGATTTTAAGAGACGCTATCTTTTTACAGATTCGATATATCTTGACCGCCAAGTACTAGTGCAGTTAAAAGATTCTTTAGGGAAAAAATCGGTTGAATCACAGCTCGATATTGCGGGGAAGACTGTTTATGTGGTGGATGGCTCTCCTGCGATTTCGCGGATAGAAAATTTGTCAAGGGAGTTGGGCGATACGATAGGTGTTGCCAGGGAAAGCCGTTATGGCCAAGAGCAGCTGTTTCTGATGGTCGCTTCCGGAGAAATTAAATTTGCTGTGATAAGTTATAAGGTTGCAAGCTCCATGTCGGCTGGCTATCCTGATGTGGATATTTCCACTGATGTGAGTTTTAATCAGTTGCAGTCCTGGGTGTTGAGAAAGCATTCAACCGCTTTGCGCGACAGTCTTAACGTATGGTTGAAAGAGTTGCGGCAGACGCCTGCCTACAAGGAGATTTATAATCGTTATTTTGAATAGCTGAATAATCTATTTAATAACATAATTAACAAATTAGAAAAAGGGAAAATTAATTAATGAATTCAAGCAATTTGCTGTTAAAGGTAATGCTGTCGACATGGCTGTCGGTGTAATCATTGGTGGTGCTTTTGGTAAAATAGTATCATCGATTGTCAATGACTTGATAATGCCTCCGATCGGATGGCTTATCGGTGGTGTGAATTTCACCGATTTGAAGGTGACATTGCCTGCTATTGACATGGGAATCGAGAAATTGGCTCCAGCTACTATCAATTATGGCAATTTTGTGCAGACCACATTCGACTTCCTTATTATTTCTTTATGCGTGTTTATGATGCTGAGAGCTATCAACAAATTCGTGAAGAAAAACGAGGTTGCAAAGAAAGAGGCTGAGAAGCCTGCAGAGCCAAGTAAGGAAGAAAAATTGTTGACTGAAATACGTGACTTGTTGAAGCAGCAGGCCGATAAGAATGCCTGATTAGTCAGAGAATGGCAAGTGCTATATGGGTACAGGCGATGGCATCGGCCATTGCGTTATGATGTTGCCGCAAATCATAGCCGCATTTTTGTGCGACTGTCTGCAGTTGATGGTTTGGCAAGCTTTTGCCAAACGTGCGGCGTGATGCTTTGCATGTGCAAAAGAATTCGTAACCGGGATATTCCATCCCGTATTTTTCGAAGGCGGCTTTCAGGCAACCTTCATCAAACGGGCTGTTATGGGCAACTAATGGCAGCCCGTTGATGAGAGGGGCTATTTCAGACCATACATCAGGGAAAGATGGCGCACTTGCGGTATCTTTCCCTGATAAATTATGTATTGCAGTGTTGTTTGGATTGTAATAATTGGGACAGGGCTTTATCAGGCGGTAGATTTCCTGACGGATTTTGCCGTTGCGGACAATCACTATTCCTACGCTGCAAACGCTTGAACGGTGGCGGTTGGCAGTTTCAAAGTCTATTGCAGCGAAATTGTTCATATTTATCGGTCGGTTTCTCTGCTCAATTATTATAAATGCGAGAATTTTATATGTTGGATTTTGTCGAATCTGGTACAGAACTGATGTAGCCATTCATCATTGCATAGACGCTTAGCCCGGATACGCTTTTTATTCCGAGTTTTGCGGTGATGTTTTTTCTGTGGGTAAGTACGGTGTTGACACTGATGCTGAGATTGTCGGCAATTTCTTTGTTGGTATATCCGCTGGCAACTTGTGCCAATACGTCGATTTCTCTTTGTGACAGTTCGTTGCCGGTACCGAGTGTGTCGCATACTTGGTCAATTGCCTCAGTAAGACGGGATATGATTGTCGTTTCATCAGCGTGGCGGTCAAGCAGCATCCCTTTTGAGTCATTGCAGTTGCAGGTTGCGGCTATCACCATTGTCCGGTTGCGTCGTGGTATGAAAAATTCCGGATTTGTCGCGAATCCTTCGCTATCTGTAATAAACAGGTCTGTGTTGGCATATTCGGTGGGCAGATTGTCAGCTACAGACGGGATGATTGTCGCTTTTATGCCGAACATATTGCGGATCAGGTGCTTCAAACCTACGGCAAGTATCGTGTCACGCGTGATTACGGCTATGTTGACTGTCTGCATTCCTGATATCAATTATTGGTTGATGATGCCTTTTTCAATGCAACCGCAAGAGGATAAAGAATATGGTTGCGGATACGGTTGTTCTGACGGATGTCTTTCTCAAAGTTTATTATTGCGAAAAGTACGGCTTGGCATAGGTTGCGGTCGTAATCGCCGCGCAGATGGATGACAAACATGTTTTTCAAATCGCTCAGTTTGTCTTCTATTGAATCGGCTGTACGTTGTGTATCGGATGCCTCGATTGTGAGTTGACCTGGAGCAACGTCTTTTTCATGTCGAAGTATTTCTGCGAACCAGTGTTTGTTATCGTTGTCGATGCGTTTTATTATTTCCTCCTTTACTTCCTTGTAGAGGTTGAGAAGCAGCGGGAGGTTGTTGTTTTTGTCGCTGTGGCCGATAAGTGCCTTGAAATGGCGCTCGATATTTGGAAGCTGGTATTTTAGATATGATTGGTTGGTCTTTTCCAAATATTCGATTATCTCCTGTGCTCCAAATGAATCAAATCCGTTTTCAGGGAAAAATGATTCATAGATATATGCGTTGAGTATGGTCAGAAAGAAATTTATGTCGATTCCTTTCTGAGCGCATATTGTTCTTACATTCTTATCTCCTACGCCAAGTGATATGCCGAAGCGGTTGATTACTGTTATTGCTGATGGCTCGTCGAGGATGACGTCGCAAAGTTTTGTTTCAGGTGTCACTAATGCCATATCTGAATATCGTTTTATCCTTTTTCAGGTCGTATAGTCTCTTTTTCTGTTATAATTATATCCATTGTGATGTCGTGGTTTTCGTGCGGTACTTCTTCAATAATCTGGCAATTGAATGCTATTCCGGCTTTCCAGCATCGTGTGTTGCGTAAAAGCCTGTCATAGTATCCTTTCCCGCGTCCAAGACGGTTTCCTTTCCTGTCAAATGCCATTCCTGGCACAATTACTGTGTCAATGCTCTTTATGTCAACAGCTTCACCTGTCGGCTCCTTGATTCCGAATGCCCCGGTTGCGAGATTGTGGCCTGTGAATTCTACAATTTCCAGATTGTCGCCATTTACTCTCGGGAGAAATATGTGCCTGCCAGGTAGCAGCGATTTGATTATTGATAGGGTAGGCAATTCATCAGGAAGTGAGTAGTATAGCAATAGATTGTGGCTTTGCGTTATTTCATCGCATTGCATAAGCCGGAAAAGCACATCCGCTTCGGCATTTTGTCTTTGCCGGTTGTCGAGCCCTCTTTTTAGGGCTCTGATTGTACGGCGTATTTCGTCTTTCGAAGCGGCCATTATTTGTTGTTTTTCTTGCTATGCAGTTCTATAGTCACAGGGAATCGACCTTCTCCATCGTCGAGCGCCTTTAATGCCGCTTGTATTGCATTATCGGTGCGGTTGGCAAATTCGTATTGTGCTTCCATTCCAAGAATGTCGCGAACGATTAGTGCTTTCAGTTGCCGTGCAAGCAATTGACGTGACTGGCTGATGTAGTACCAACGTACGGGCACTCCGTTGTCGCGTGCGTACATGACAAAATCGTAGGTCAGTGCATCGTCAGATGGAAGCATCCTCAGCAGGTGTTTCAAGTCTTTTGCCTTATTGAGCTGTGTGCGGTTGATGTCGGTATATTTGAAAGCGAAGCTGTGCAACAGACCTTTATTGAACACGGCAATATAGTAACTTGATATTCCGGCAGTATCATTTGGCACGAATATGTCGGGGATTATTCCGCCTCCGCCATAGACTGTACGTCCGTTCATTGTCTTGTAAATTTTGCTATCGTCAACTCGTATGCTGTCGGCGTTATATAACTCGCCATGCTCATACCGGTTATATACTTCAAGGCTGTATGATTCATCGTCACCTTTTTTGTAGTCTTTTTGCACGCATCTGCCTGATGGCGTGTAATAGCGTGCCGTGGTAAGTCTTATCGCGCTGCTGTCAGGCAAGTAGGTCTGTTTTTGAACAAGACCTTTGCCAAATGAGCGGCGTCCGACAATCAGTCCGCGGTCGTTGTCTTGTATCGCTCCGGCGAATATTTCGCTTGCGCTTGCGGAATACTCGTCGATTACTACAGCTATTTGTGCGTCATGGAAAGAGCCGTGATTGTCGCTCCATACTTGCAGATTCTCTTTCGGGTCACGTCCGAGAGTATATACGATTAACTCGCCTTTTGACAAGAATTCGTTGACCATTAGTGTCGCCATTTCCATATATCCTCCGGCATTGCTGCGTAAATCGACGATATAGCGTGTGGCTCCTTCTTCTTTCAACAAGTTGAGGGCGTTGAGGAATTCATCGTATGTGTTGCGCCCGAATTTGTTGACTTTTATATAGCCTGTACGCTTGTCAATCATATAGCTTGCATCTACGGTGTTGACAGGAATGTCGCCACGTGTTATTTCGTAAGGAAGCAGTTTTTTGCTTGTGCAGCGCTTTATCCCTAATTTCACTTTCGTGTCCTTTGTGCCACGAATCAAGCTTTGAATCTTGTCGGAAGTCATACCTACTATAGAGGAGTCGTTGACTGTCACGATTCGGTCGCCTGGCATAAGTCCAGCCTTTTCAGCTGGCCCGTTTGGGATTATTTCAATGACATGTGCTGAATCATTCATCATTGTGAATGTTATTCCGATTCCGCTTATCGAACCGTTGAGGTCGTCGTTGACAGCTTTTACATCCTTCGCAGGGATGTAATATGAATGTGGGTCGAGATTGGAAATCAATTGTGGAATTGCAAGTTCCACAAGCTCCTTGATGTCAACCGTGTCAACATATTCGCTCTCTATGAAATTAAGCACCGTGTTGATTTTTCGGTCCTTGTCGAGTATGAATTTCTTCGTCGAAATATGATTTCCTATGATTATTCCGAAGACTATAGAGATGGCAATAATCAATGGAAACCAAATGACCGGATTGTTTTTAACTCTCATCTGTGTATATAAAAAACTTTTTCGTATCTATGGCAATAACAAGCAGGTCCGCCGTAATGTTTTCTTTATTCTGCTTGCCCGGTAGAATCATCGATATATTCGCATTCTATTCCGGCTTTTTTGAGTAGGTCAAGTCCGTCGGCAATTCTGTAGTATTCGGAAAATACCACACGTTTTATACCGGCTTGTATTATCAGTTTGGCGCATTCTATGCATGGGGCGGCTGTCACATAGAGTGTTGCTCCTTCGCTACTGTTGTTGCTGCGGGAAACTTTGGTTATTGCGTTGGCTTCGGCATGCAGCACATATGGATATGTATGTCCGTCATTGTCCTCGCATACATTGTTGAAACCGGATGGCGTACCGTTGTAGCCGTCGGAAATGATCATTTTGTCTTTTACTATCAACGCTCCGACTTTGCGGCGTGTGCAATAGGAGTTTTCCGCCCAAATCCTTGCCATGCGCAGATAGCGCATATCTAATTTGTTTTGTTTTTCAGAACTATCCATTGTTGTTAAAAGCCCCTCATTTATTATGCATATGGCGAATTGTGCGCTTTTTGCATATCAATAGGCAAAGATAGTAATTTCACGGCACAAAACGGCAATGACTGTAACGTTTTTTGTGGCATTATTCTTTGAAAATGATGCATACAGGACTTGGAATGTCGATTCTTTTTCCCGTATCTTTCAAAGTTCCGTCGCCGTCGATTGTGTAGATTATTATTTCATTGTTGTCCCGGCATGCGCAAAGCAGTAGCTTACCGTCTGGTGTTATTGCAAAATTGCGTGGATGTATTCCTGTGGACTGATAACCGTTTTCAGTGAGTTTCCCTGTGCTTTTATCAATCTTGAATATGGCTATTCCGTCATTTTTCAGTCTGTTGCTGGCATAGAGGAAATTTCCGTCGGGGGATATGTGTATGTCTGCGCTGCCGCGACCGTTCGCTTTGTCGCATACGATGGTCTGTATGTGGGAAAGTCGGCTGCCGTCGAAGCTGAAGGCTACTACTTCTCCTGACAGCTCGGTTATGAGGTAAGCGAAATCTCCGTTAGGGGAGAATGTGAGATGACGTGGACCAGAACCGGCAGGGAGGTTGTATTCGGTAGTCTTTCTCAGTGTGTCGTTCTCAATGGAGAATTGGTAAATCTTGTCGTTGCCGAGGTCGGTGGCAAACAATAAAGAACCATCTGGAGAGAATACCGTGCAATGTACGTGAGCGGATTGTTGCCGTATGGTGTCTGGTGCTGGACCTGTAAGTGGAAATCTGAATTGTTGTGACATAGGTGCAAGCGATTTGTCTGGATTGATTGGAAATACCGACAGGCTCCCTCCTCCATAGTTGGCTGTAACTGCTATTTTCCCGTTTGTGGATATGTAGCAAGGGGATTTGCCGTTTGTAAGTTGCCGGTTGATTAGTGACATTTTGCCGGATTCTTTATTGTATGTTATTGCTGCTGCTGAATCAGTGTCTTTGTTTGACTCATTTACTGTGTAGATTGTGGAGCCGTCATTGGACAATGTCACGAATGATGGATTGGCAGTTGCAATTGATGATAATAATGATGTTTCTCCGTTGGATGTGTTGAGTTTGTAACTATATATTCCTTCGCTTCCGTTATTTGTGTAAGTGCCTACTGTCATTGTGATATTGCTGCCGTTATTTGCGTTGGCTGCTATTGCAAGTGCGGCTGCCATTATCGTTATTGCTGTTTTTTTCATATGCTTGATTTTGTAGTCCTACAAAAATAGTGAAATTGTGAATTTCTGGCAATGTTTTTATCAAATGTAAATATTTGCGGTATTTATGGACGTGTTTTTGGAAACTTTTTTGAGATATGGGATGTTGTATTAAAAACGATAAAGGACAGATGTGCTTAATTGGAAGTGTTTAATTTATGTATGATAGAAAATTTACTCCAGAGAAGATAACAGGACTGGCGGAAAACGAGGTGTTTGTGTTTGGCAGTAATCTTGCCGGCGCGCATGGAGGTGGTGCGGCATTGGTCGCTTTGCGTTTTTTCGGTGCCGTATGGGGACAAGGTGTAGGTTTGCAAGGGCAAAGTTATGGTATCCCGACGATGCAGGGTGGTGTGGAAACGATAAGGCCGTATGTTGATGATTTCATCAGATTTGCATTATCAAGACAGGATTTAGTGTTTCTTGTCACGCGTATAGGGTGTGGTATCGCTGGTTTTAGAGAAGAGGAGATTGCTCCGCTTTTTGAAAAAGCCGTTGATGTTAATAACATAATATTGCCACAGGAGTTTGTGGAATGCATTGAGCGTCAGGGAAACAGACGGTAGTTAAAACAGCCTTTTGCTACTTGAATTCATTTATTATCCCGGCTATTTCGCGGATGTCTGACAGAGGAGTGCCTTCGGTTATCGGGAGGCTTGTGACTTCTGAGGCTATCCGTTCTGTTATGGGAAGGCATAATCTGGAGTATTCGCTGTAGCAAGGTTGCTGATGTGGTGGTGTGGCATAGTGAATGTCGGTTTCTACGCCGTTGTCAAGAAGATATTGGCGGAATCGATCACGTTCTTTTGTGCGTACTATGTATTGATGCCACACTGCTCCTTTGTCGAATAGCGGTTTTCTCACTGCTGGGTTGTTTATTTCTTTTTCGTATATTGCCGCTCTTTCTCGGCGTGCGGCAGTTATTTCAGGTAGATGCCGCAGTTTTACAAGCAAGGCTGCTGCTTGAGTCTCATCCATCCGGCAATTAAGTCCCTTATATATATTATGGTAGCGCTTGTCGGAGCCGTAGTTCGCTAAAGCCCTGATGATGTTGGCTATTTGTTCGTCGTTTGTGGTCACGGCTCCTGCATCGCCTAATGCACCGAGGTTTTTGGTGGGGTAGAAGCTTAGTCCGGCAGCATCGCCGAGGCCGCCGGTGATATGTCCGCCTGTCAGTCCTTGATATTCTGATTCTGCTCCGATTGCCTGTGCGTTGTCTTCTATGATTTTCAGCCCATATTTTTTTGAAAGGTTGTTAAGTATGGGCGACCAGCATGCGGCACCGTAGAGATGGACTGTCATTATGGCTTTTGTGCGGTTGGTTATTGCCGCTTCCAATTTTTCCGTGTCAAGGTTGAGGGTCGTTTCTGACGGTTCTACGAATATCGGGATTAGGTGATTGTCGGTTACGGCGAGTATCGATGCTATGTATGTGTTGGCTGGCACAATTACTTCATCGCCAGCTTGCATTGCACCCGATTCTATGTATGCTCGGAATATGAGCCGTAAGGCATCCAGTCCGTTACTGCATGCTACGGCATATTGTGTGTGGCATAAGCTGGCAATTTCGTGCTCAAGGTTTTTGGTGTTTTCTCCATTAAGAAACCAGCCTGATTCCAACGTTTTTAAGATGGCGCATTTTAATTCGTCTATATATGGCTGGTTGTTTGTCTTTAGAGAAAGGAAAGGGTATTTTTTCATTTGCAGGATTTGTTGGATGTGAGTCGTTGGAATTCTGTGTAATCTCTTACGTAGTCGTCTTCTGAATAGCAGTCAGAAGCAATAACGAGGCATACGGAGCCGGATGCGAAGTTGTTGAGCACACGCCAGATGCCTGGGGGCACGAGCAATCCGCAATTGGACCTGTTTAGTGTCATTTTGCATTTGTTTTTTCCGTCGTCAATTTCGATGTCGAAGCTGCCGCTTGCTGCTATTATGAATTCGTGGCACAGGCGGTGTGAATGTCCGCCACGTTCCACACCTCCAGGGACATCGTACAGATAATATACTCGATTAATGGCAAATGGCAGCTGGTTGTTGTTCTCCACTACCGACAAATTGCCGTTTTTGTGGTGATGTTTGTCGAGTGTTATGAGTTTGCATCCGTAGATGCTGGATGTTTTATGGCTGTCGTTTGTCATTTCGCTATATATTCTTTAAAAACGTCAAGATCTTCTATATAGTCGTCGGGGTTATATGGAGTCGATGATAATACTAGTGTTACTGCGTTTGTGGAGAAATTGTCGAGTTCACGCCACATCATATTTGGAATATACAATCCATAGTATGAGCGTGCCATATGGTATTTGCGCTCTTCTTTGCCGTCATTGAGGACAATGTCGAAACTGCCGGAAAGAGCTATGATTATTTCTTCTTGGCATTTGAATGCGTGCCCGAATCGTTTTTCTCCGCCAGGCACATCGTATATCCAATATGCACGTGCTATCTTGAATGGAAGAACGCCTCCATTTTCTACTACCGATAAATTTCCACGAGGGTCGCATATCTTTGGCAGGTTGATTAATTTTACATTCTCAAATCCCATAGATATTCAGGTTTCACCACAAAGATAATCAAAAGTCTGGCGCAAAGCTTCAAATTGATTGAAAAACTTTGCTATGCGTATGCTCGAAGTCGTTTAGTATTGTTTTGATTGATGAAAAGTGAATGTAAAGGAGACTTTTTTTGACTATGCGAATGGTTATGTTGTTTGAGTGAGTTAATATTGTCTTATATATAATAATGTGTATTTGTTTTTTCGAATAAGAAGAGTTCCTCGCTTTTCTTGTCTGTAGGGGCGGGTGGCGGTCCCTCTCCTTTTTTTCTTCACATTTTTTAACTCGTCATAACGCGGTGTCGCATAGCATCTTGCGTCGCGGCCGGTCTCCCCGTCCTGAAAAAAGTCCTCTCCTCTCTTGCGTGTCCGGCGCGATGTGCGTACCTTTGCAC
>JADIMC010000095.1 GCA_017694955.1 Candidatus Limisoma faecipullorum | reverse complement strand
TCACTTTCTGGAAAAATGTGGTGATAACGTTGGCTTTATGTTTCCTGCTATGGAAGAATGCGACGGTAAGGAGTCTTTATGGTCCTGCTGTGCAATGGCTTACGGTGGTATTTCCAGTAGTGTATCTTCTGGTGATAATGGCTGTGGGCTTTTACGAACAACCGTTGATTGATTTCCGTCCGTATAAGGCTGGTACATATATAATAGGAGATAACGAAGGCGGCTTGGATGCAGAGTATAGTTTCATATACGAGAAGAATGGGCATAGACAGCGGTTCTCTCTTTATGATTTGCCAGATACGACATGGACTTTTGTCAACCGTGAGGAATCCGTACCTGATTCTGTTGCCGGAGATGGCAAGGTGGTAAATCAGTTGGTCTTTTTTGACGGTGATTATGATGTGGCTTCCGAGGTGTTGCCATTGGAAGGGGATGTTGTGTTGTTGCTGATTCCAGATCTTGCCAGTGTTAATGTGTCGTCAACATTCATGATTAACGAGATGTACGATAGTCTGTCGGAGTCGGGTATAATGATGATATGTCTCATCGGTGGTTCCGATTCTGATATAGATGAATGGCGTGAGATATCGATGGCAGATTATCCGGTATATAAAATGGATGATACAATGGTGAAGACCATAGCGCGTGGCAATCCTGCATTGGTGCGTGTCAGTGACGGACGGATTCTATGGAAGCAGGCAATGGGGGCGGTGAATGCCGACGACGTCCAGTCTGTGGAAGACCCTGCGGGTGATGCCATGCGTTTCTTGATAGGATTGTCGGTTTTCTTGCTGCTGGTGATGACGGCATTATTGGTTGTCAATCGGACGCTATTGCTGATTAAATTTACGATACGTTTGAAAAAGAATAGAAAAAAGAAGTAACTTTGCATTGAATTTATAAGGTATCATTTTAAAATTCAAAGATATGAGAAAAAACATTGTTGCAGGAAACTGGAAAATGAATACCACTCTTCAGGAGGGTATAGAATTAGCTAATGACGTTAACGAGGCTTTGAAGTCGCGTACTCCGAATTGTGATGTGGTTATTTGTGTGCCTTTCACTCATTTGGCTTCTGTTAATGCAGTAATCGATTCGGAAAAGGTTGGTTTGGGTGCGGAAAACTGTGCCGACAAGGTGAGCGGCGCTTATACAGGAGAAGTATCAGCTGCTATGGTTGCCTCTACCGGTGCTAAATATGTTATTCTTGGACACTCGGAGCGTCGTCAGTACTATCATGAGACAGCTGAAATATTGAAGGATAAAGTAGAGTTGGCTCTTGCGAATGGTCTTACTCCGATTTTCTGTATAGGCGAAGTGCTTGAGGAGCGTGAAAACGGCACATATTTCGATGTCGTGAAAGCTCAGGTAGAAGGTTCTCTGTTTGGTTTGTCGGCGGAGGATTTCGGTAAGCTTATACTCGCTTATGAGCCGGTTTGGGCAATTGGTACTGGCAAGACAGCGACTGCTGAGCAGGCAGAGGAAATCCATGCGTTCATCCGTAAGACTATTGCGGAGAAGTATGGTGAAACTGTGGCTGATAACACTTCAATTCTGTATGGAGGAAGCTGCAAGCCTTCGAATGCAAAGGAACTGTTTGCTAAGCCGGATGTTGACGGCGGCTTGATTGGCGGTGCTGCGTTGAAGGCTGATTCCTTTATGGGGATAGTTGACGCGTTCTAAATTGAAAATTGTTTCATAATTGTTATTACGGACTACAATGGTGAATGAAAAATTCACTAATTTTGTAGTCCGTTAATTTTTGTGAGAAAATGAAGATAGTTTTATCAGTGTTGGTCCCGGCTTTGCTGTGCGTGGCAGAAGTGTGCGCAGAGGGGGTTCCTGATTTACCTGTGGAGAGGAATATTGTGGACAGTCTGGCATTGCGCTCTGAAGGTCGTATAATGGTCAACCAACCGGCCGCTTTGGCAAAACGTGTGATGCGTGATACCGCTTCTGTTGATGGCGATGAAAACAGACATCAGGAGCTGCGCCCCGGTACGGCAGTGGTGCATAAGGCCGGTTATCGGATACAGGTATATTCTGACAATAATCAGCGGATGGCTAGGTCTAATGCAGAGAGAATTGCGTCTCGAATATCTTCTGAATATCCGTTGCTTGGCACCTATATGGTTTACAAAGCGCCTTATTGGCGTTTGAAAGTGGGCGACTTTCTTACACGTGAGGATGCTGTGGCAGTTATGGCGGAATTGAAGAAATCGTTTGCTTCTCTTGCTGGGGAGATGATTATTGTGAGAGACAGGATTAATGTAATAGAATAATGGCTCAAAAAAGAATTGATAATCTGGATTATTCCGTAGTTGAGCAGATTGCGGAACATTATAAAAGCATATTGACACTAATCGGGGAAGATGTTGAGCGTGATGGGTTGAAAAAGACCCCGATGCGTGCGGCAAAGGCATTGGCATATCTTACATCTGGATACAGGCGGAATCCTGCCGCTGTGTTGCGTTCTGCCATATTTGATTATTCGGGGTCGAAGATGGTGATTGTGAGGGATATCGAATTTTATTCTTTGTGCGAGCATCATATTCTTCCTTTTTATGGGCATATTTCGATAGGGTATATTCCCGATGGCGGTATTGTTGGACTTAGCAAGATAGCGCGTCTCGTCGAAGTGTTCGCGCGCAGGTTACAGGTGCAGGAGCGCCTGACAAAAGAAATTTGTAATGCGCTTTCCGACATATTGAATACTACGGGTGTGATTGTCTATTGTGAGGCGGAACACTTGTGTATGAAGATGCGTGGTGTCGAGAAGGAGGACAGTGTTACATCAACGATTGAATACGATGGCGTTTTCAGCGATGCTGCCTATCGTCAGGAATTTTTCAACTTATTGCATATTAAAAAGTAATACGCTGTTATAATGTCGCTGAACATTAGCTGATTATATGCAGTGGCTTTATTTTTGAAGAAAAAACCTCGCATAATACTTGCGTGATTGGAAAAAGCTATCTATCTTTGCATCCGCAAAAGGGGGTCAGCTCCGCGATACGAACGCGAAAATAGCTCAGTTGGTAGAGCACGACCTTGCCAAGGTCGGGGTCGCGGGTTCGAGTCCCGTTTTTCGCTCAATAGAAAATTGAAAAGGTTAGTAATTGGATATGCCGGTAACGGCAAATGCGAAAATAGCTCAGTTGGTAGAGCACGACCTTGCCAAGGTCGGGGTCGCGGGTTCGAGTCCCGTTTTTCGCTCAAGGATATTGAAAGGTTAGTAATTGTATGCCGGTAACGGCAAATGCGAAAATAGCTCAGTTGGTAGAGCACG
>JADIMC010000094.1 GCA_017694955.1 Candidatus Limisoma faecipullorum | reverse complement strand
GGCTACCCCCATAACCTTGCCCATTTCTTTTGCCGATGTAGCCCCCACTTTCTCTATAATTGCTTTCAATGCGGCAGTAAGCTCTTCCTCGGTCATTTGCTTAGGCAGATATTCTTCAATCACGGCTGCTTGTGCCAATTCCTCGTCAGCAAGATCCTGACGGCTTTGTCTGGTATATATTTCCGCGCTTTCCTTGCGCTGTTTCACCATTTTCACAAGAATTTTCATCGCAGTCTCGTCGGAGAGCTCCCCGTCGCTGTCTTTTGCTGTCTTAGCTTCCAAAAACTCTTTTTTTATGCCGCGCAAAGCCTCAAGGCGAACCTTGTCGCGCGCAAGCATAGCGGCCTTGATGTCGCCGCTCACTTTATCAAACAGATTCATATCCATATATGTTTTTAAAGTCATTATTCCATTAGAATTCTATAACGTTCCTGCTCGTCTGCTGTGTGTTCAGTGCGACAGAAATTTCTTTCGGCACCTCCGTCAAACGTTCCCATTCTTCCCGCAATTTAATGTCGTTTCCACGCCGGAATGTAGGATTTTTCTCTATGAAATTTATAAGGTCGTCATTATCAAACTGACCGTCCTCAAGAACGATATAATGCGCAAGCGCCCTTTGACGCTCCTGCTCGGCCACTTTATCCGCGCCGTATTCTTCTTCCATACGCCGCCTTACAGAATCATCATTTCCTCCCAAATCACTATCCTTAGGCTTCTTGTCGGGCTTCGGGAATTTCACCTTCTCTTTGCCTACAGTAGCATCAAAACCAGCTGCAAGTATCGTGATTTTTACCTGATCGCCCAACGTGTTGTCAACGCCACAACCCCATATGACATCAACATCCGGCGCAAATTTAGCCATAAAAGCCTCCATCTCATCCATTTCACCCATCTGGAACGGATTTTCCGTATTCTCATTAGAGTAGTAGATATTGAAAAGGAAGCGCTTTGATGTCTGGATTTCACGATTTTTCAACAGGGGAGAATTAAGAGCCGCCTCGATGGCCTTTCGCACACGATGCTCGCCTTCACCGAAGCCACTGCTTATTATCGCCGTTCCACCGTCTTTCAGAGTGCTTTTCACATCCTCAAAGTCGATGTTGATTTTTCCTTTAATATTAATCATATCCGAAATGCTCTTCGCTGCCATCGTGAGTGTATCGTCGGCTTTGGCAAAAGCATTATCGAAAGTAAGATCTGAATATATTTCCGGAAGACGCTGATTGTTTATCAGCAACAATGCGTCAACATATTTGCTCATCTCATCAGCGCCGGCAAGTGCCTGCCCTATCTTTTTCTGTCCTTCGAACATAAAAGGTATAGTGACAATACCTATTGTCAGCTTGCCTTTCTCCCGCGCTATGCGAGCCACGACAGGTCCTGCACCCGTGCCGGTGCCTCCACCCATCCCGGCAGTTATGAACACCATCTGGGTTTCCTCGTCAAAAAGGGCGGCAATCCCTTCCGACGTGTCCTCTGCAAACTTCCTTCCTACCTCAGGCTTTCCTCCTGCACCGAAACCAGGACCGAGCTGAAGCTTTTCAGGAACAGATATTGTAGCAAGAGCCTGGCTATCCGTATTAGCAGCAACAAACGACACACCTGTAATCCCTTGCTTGTACATATTCTCGACAGCATTGCCGCCGCCACCGCCAACGCCTATCACTTTTATGATGTTCTTACCATTTTTTGTAAATGCGGTATTTTCAACCGGTCTCCCAGCAAGAAAAACATCCTGCATTGTGTCGTTATTGCTATCTTCCATATCCAAAAACGTTTTTGTGTTGCAAAATTAGTTATAATTCCGTCAAAGCGTTAACTTAAAAGGCATTAATTTTCAATTGAATGACAGATATCCAGCAACATATGCCTGGCAACCTCAAATCGCCTTCACCAATCACTTTATATCTCTGCCATATTAACAGTATGCAATCCTATTCCTCATCATCGTCTCCGCCAAAAATAGGGTCAATGCCAGTGTTTATCTTAGTGACAAGCCTGCTGAAAAACGACCCCTTCTTCTCTTCTTTCCCTTTCTTGTTTTTCTCTTTTACAGTTTCTTCCTGCTGCTTAACCGGCTCCTCTTCTACTTCCGGCATTTTCGGAAGAACCACACACGAGCCTTCTTTTCCTGCTATATTTGACGCATAATCGACAATCGCCAACGAGCCTATATTGTCCGAGTAGGACTCGCTTCCTCCAATTTTACGCACTCTTAACTTGGAATTTTTCTCAAGCAATTCGTTGAACCCCTTCATCTTTGTGCCACGCCCAACAGCAACTATTCCACCCGGTAATTGCTCTGCCTTAATATCGGCTATTTTCAACTGGTTGATTATGTTCTCTATTATTTCACCTGCGCGGGCACTTATGTAATTGACAACATCCGTAGAGCTTACATCTTGGGCGAACTCCGTCTTAGCGGCATCGGCAAGAGGCATTATCCCATATGTGCGCTTTATAAGTTCCGCATTTTCAGGAAGGATATTAAGAGATGTCAGATCGCGGGTAATATTGCGCGACCCCATTGGCAACGTGTTAAGATACATTAGCCTGTCATTCTTATATATCGACACAGCAGTAGTATCAGACCCGAAATCAACAAGCATACATCCCAATCTGCGCTCATCCGAAGTCAATGCAAGATTCGACAACGCAAGTTGAGTAGGAATAAAATCCTTTATACCGATACCAAGACGGTCGAACGCCATCTTGATACTGTTGCAAATCCGCTTATTGCATATCACGGCAGTCGTTGACACCGAAATATTCGAGCCGAGAGCGCCTACAGGATTCAATGTCTCTTTTCCGTCAATCTCGCACAAGCGCATCCTCGTATCAAGAATCATATAAGCATCCTTGTCGATTCCTGCACACGACTCGTGCAAAATCTGCCGCATCAGAGCCTCATCAATAGGTATATTTTCATTAATCGGCTTATCCACAGTCACCGTCACACTATGAAGCGAACGGGCATTGATTCCTACATACACACTCTCTATCCTGCGGGGAGCCACTTTCTGATTTTTTTCAATCCTGCGCAGAATGGCATTGATTTTTGTAGCAACCTCATCAACATTCTTTATTACACCGTAGATTACAGGTCCATTGATTTCTTCCTCCTCGCAGCAAACCACATCCGCATTGTTGTCTTCCTCCAAAGAAGCAGCAACACCTATGATTCTTGAGCTCGAAACCTCTATTGCAATAACGAATCTCTTATCTTCCATATCCCTGTTGTTTTATGCTTGTTTTTAATATCCTTATATATTGTCTTTCACCTTATTTCCTGAAGATGTCATCACTGTTTCCATATCAGGAGCCGACTCATCCTCCTCCGGCAAATATTCCGCGACATTGAGCCTGGAACCTCCACGACGCTTTTTGGCAACAATCTGATGGTCCCATTTCACACTGATAGTGTCGTACATATCCCAACCTTTCACCGGTAAAACCTCACGATACATCCTCAGCAATTTTGCAAATTTCGACTCATAACCGTCAGCCGTGCCCATATTCACCACATGCCCGGCTATGTTGGGAATTATGAATATGTTGTTAGAGTCGCTCACCTCAATCGACGAAACAAGGTCGCGCAACACCGGATTCCCTTCTATGTAGTCAATCATCGGCAACAATCTTGTTGCAGGGAAATTATCGGAAAAATTGCCGCTCAGCACAGGCAAATCGACAAAAAAACGCTCATCCGTGGCGACAAGCTTGCCCTCTCTGTTCATATAATAAGAGCTGCTGTCTGCAAAAAGACGCACTACAGGCTGTATCGGCACGATGTCAATGACAACATTGTTGTCGCTCTTCAAATAGCACTGCGCGTCTTCTACATAATCCTTTTTCTTAAAAGCCTCCTCTATGCCTTCCGTATCGATTTCACTCAAAAGCTTTCCTTTTGGATCAATCTTCATCCTGACAAGCTCATTAACAATCAATTCAGGAGTGACGAACTGTACGGTATCACGCTGTTCCACAATGACACGCACGCCTTCACACCGCTCTTTTTGAAAGAACTTGCCTGTCCATATAAAAGCTGCCAGCATATATGCGGCAACAAGGACTAATGATATGCAAAGAAAGACTTTTTTCACCCCTTTTCCTTTATAGTTTCACAAATTTGCGGCAGATAGTTGCAAATATCACCTGCGCCAACAGTCAAAAGCACGTCAAAATTATAATTTTTTATTGTCTTTATCAAGTCCTCTTTTTTGCAAACAGCTTTATTTCCGCATTTTATGTCCTTAAGTATCAGTTCTGATGTCACTCCCGGTATAGGCTGTTCACGCGCAGGATAGATGTCGAGAAGCAAAACCTCGTCGGCAGCCGACAATGCCTCGGCAAACTGCGGGGCAAAATCACGCGTGCGTGAATAAAGATGCGGCTGGAATATCACCGTCAGCTTACGTCCCTGATAAAGATCACGTACCGACCGTATGCTTGCCTTCAACTCGTCAGGATGATGGGCATAATCGTCGATTACCACGTGCCCATGCGCTCCCGGTTCTTTCATCCAGAATTCAAAACGCCGCTTAGCGCCAAGGAATGATGCCATAGCCTCGCGCATCACATCCCCTTCGATTCCAATCAGCGCACACACAGCCATCGAAGCGACAGCGTTCTCAATATTGATATCAACCGGCACACCGAGCTTAACATCCTTTACCACGCCTTCAGGGCTTACGAAATCAAACACTATTTCGCCATCGCCTTTTCTTATATTCGCCGCATGGAAATCGCCTTCATCACGAGAATAAAAATATGTTTTGACACCATTGCGCACACGCGGCTGCAATTTCAGCCCGGTATGGCAAATCAAAGCTCCGCCGGGTTGTATGAGTTCTGTAAAGTGGGCGAAACTTTCGAGATACGCCTCTTCCGTGCCGTATATGTCAAGATGGTCAGGGTCAGTTGCCGTCACAACAGCGATATAAGGATTGAGCCAGTGAAACGAACGGTCGAATTCGTCCGCCTCAATCACCGAATACGGACTTGTCTTGCTAAGCAAGAAATTACTGTCGTAATTACGCAGTATTCCTCCTAAGAAAGCATTGCAGCCAACAGACGAGCAATGGAGTATGTGCGCCGCCATACTCGATGTGGTGGTCTTCCCATGCGTGCCAGAGAAACACAATCCTTTCGAGTCGTGAGTAATAAGTCCGAGCACCTGCGCACGCTTCATCACATCGAAGCCATTCTCTCGAAAATACGACAGTCCGGGATGGTCAGAAGGCACAGCAGGAGTATATACCACCAATGTGGTCTCTTTATCACGGCAATAGTCAGGAATCAAAGAGGCAGAACTGTCATAGACAATCTCCGCGCCTTCAGCCGCAAGTTCTTTTGTCAAGTCGGTAGCCGTGCGGTCATACCCTGCAACACGGCATCCTTTCGACAGATAATATCTCACGAGAGCGGCCATCCCTATGCCGCCTGCTCCGACAAAATAAATGTTCTTATATTGTTTTCTTTCCATCTTTATTTTCCAATAAGTCCCATAACCTTGTCAACAATCTTGTCCACAGAATTACGCAAGGCCATCTTGCTGATATTCTCGGAAAGGCTTTTCAGCCTTGCATCATCAGATACAAGCTCAATCAATGAGCTGACCAATTTCCCGGAAGCATCGGCATCGGTTACCATTACGGCCGCCTGCTTATCGACAAGAGCCTTTGCGTTCTTTGTCTGATGGTCTTCCGCGACATTCGGAGAAGGCACCAAAATGGCGGCTTTTCCAAGAAGCTGAAGCTCGGAAATAGAACTTGCCCCTGCACGGGAAACGACAAGGTCGGCAGCACGGTATGCCTCGTCCATATTCGTCACAAATGCCGTTTGTACAATATTGGCAGGCTTTTTCTCTTTCATTACGGCTTTCGCCTCTTCTTCATAGAATTTACCTGTCTGCCAAATCATTTGCATATCGGCACCTGCTATACGGTCGATTCCACTCTCTATGCAACGGTTGATAGTACGCGCACCAAGACTGCCACCTACCACCAGAACAGTCTTTTTCCCCGGATCAAGACCGAAGCATTTACGGGCATCTTGAGGTGTAAGACTACAATTCAATATGCTCTGCCGTACCGGATTTCCTGTGACAATAATTTTTTCGGACGGAAAAAAACGCTCCATTCCCTCATAAGCCACACAGATAGCCTCGGCTTTTTCAGCAAGCAGCTTATTGGTTACCCCTGCATATGAATTCTGCTCCTGAATCAACGTCGGTATCCCTTTTTTCTGTGCGGCTTTAAGCATCGGACCACTGGCATAGCCGCCAACACCGATTGCAATATCCGGCTGAAAATCGTGCAATATTTTTTTTGCAAGCCGCATACTTTTATAAAGGCGCAACAACACTTTGAAATTACGCAACAGATTCTTACGGTCGAATCCGCTCACCGGCAACCCGATTATTTTATAACCCGCAGCCGGCACTTTCTCCATTTCCATACGGTTTTCAGCGCCTACAAACAAAATCTCTGCATCTTTGCAGCGCTCTTTTATTCCATTGGCAATCGAAAGGGCAGGGAAAATGTGACCGCCTGTCCCGCCACCGCTTATAAGTACCTTTATTTTATTCATAACAACCATTTTTATTCTCTCGTAGGATTAGAAGCACTGATCGATTCCGGCAGCGTTTCCTGTTTGCCCACTTTTTTATCAACTCCTTTTTGCGCCGCGCTACGGCTAACACTCAGCATTACCCCAAAAGCCACACCCATAACAAGTATGGAAGTACCACCTTTCGATATCAACGGCAGATTCTGTCCGGAAACAGGAAACACACCCGTATTGATTGCCATATGGAAAAGAGCCTGAAGCACAATCATCACAGCCATACCCATCACCAAAAAAGCCGGATAAGCACGGTTGCAACGCCGGGCTATTTTACCGGCACGGACAAGCAGTAAAAGATAAGTGCTCAAAAGAATCAACGCACCTATGAGCCCTAAATCTTCCGTTACTATAGAGAACACATAGTCAGAAAAAGCAAGAGGCAAACGGCTTGTCTCACGTGAGCCGCCAGGACCTTCACCAAACACGCCCCCATTTGCCTGTGCCAAATAAGAATACAGCTTCTGGTCATTGCTCAATATTTCCGGATTATTGTAAGGCTCCGAGCCGAACAGCTCGCTGAAATAGTCCGACATACGGTTCTGCCACGTTCCGGAACGCAAACTGGAAGTGCCGGCATCAACCTGCTCAACACCATCAAGCTCGTCAAGACGGAACTCGTCACGAATATGCTTCACGCCCAAAAACAGGACGGCAATCACTAAATAAATGCCTATCACTTTGAGCAATTTCTTCGTTTTCGTACCGCCAATAATAAGCATGGCAAAACTTATGGACATAAAAAGAATCGTATTTGTAAGTCCCTGCAGCAACAACAGGAGTCCGAACAAAGAAACAATGCCGACACAACATATCAGTCCTTTGCCTGAAATTTCCTTTTTATTGATATTCTGCGCAAGAATATACGACAAGACAAACACTATGGCTATTTTGGCAAGCTCTGCAGGCTGTATTGATATTCCCGGAAGTGAAAACGACCTCCTCGCGCCATTGATCACATCTCCAAAAAACATAGTATAAACCATCAGCAGGACTGTCAGCGCGGCAAAAGCCAACGACCATACCACCATCTTGGTATAATTGACACGCTGCAACGACCACACAATGACAGCAGCAACGGCAAGTAGCGCAAGATGCTTCACCATCGGAGTATATATATTACCGGAAAGATAAATTTCCCGGCTCGACGCGCTGTAGGATTCCACGATGGAACATATGCACAAAGTGATAAATATCCCTATTATGTGGGAATCAGCCTTGCCTTTCTCTTTTGTCTGTGGAGACCGTGCCATAACATCCGCGACCTCTTCCATAACTATTTCCCTTTCTTTAGTTTATGAACACAATCCTTAAACTGACATCCACGGTCTTCATAGCTTTTAAACAAGTCGAAACTTGCGCAGCAAGGCGAAAGCAACACCGTCTCTCCAGGCTTGGCAAGACGGGCGCACTCCTCAACGGCGTCTTCCATACTATGAGTATCGGAAATAACAGGCACCTTACCTGCAAAAAACTCTTTTATCTTAGTGTTGTCCTTGCCCATACACACGATAGCCGTCACCTTCTCCCTTACAAATTCCTCTATTTCGGAATAATCATTACCCTTGTCCTTACCACCAAGAATAAGGACAACAGGCGTTGACATACTTTCAAGGGCATACCAGCACGAATTCACATTGGTGGCTTTCGAGTCATTTATGTATTTCACCCCGTCAATGGTATCCACATATTCAAGACGATGCTCCACAGACTCAAAATCAGACAAAGCCTTACGAATGACTTCCTTGCGAATGTCGAGCAACGAAGCCGACAATCCTGCCGCCATCGAATTGTAAAGATTATGCAACCCGCGAAGCGACAGTTGACCGACAGGCATATCGAACGAAACATGTCCCTTCGGGCAGAAATTAAGCATATCGTCATCCTTATAAGCGCAAGCCCCGTCTTCGTAGTGGTCAGAGAAAGGAAGCATCTGCGCCTCTACTTTTATGTGGCGCAATTGTTCAGCTATGACAGGGTCGTCTTCCCAATAGATGAAAGAATCCTCGCTCGTCTGATTCTGCAGAATACGGAACTTGGCATTCACATAATTCTGCATTTTATAATCGTAACGGTCAAGATGATCAGGCGTGATATTGAGAATCACGGCAACATTGGCCTTGAAATCATACATATTATCGAGCTGGAAACTGCTAAGCTCAATCACATATACATCATGCTTCTCCGTAGCCACCTGATATGCAAGGCTTGTGCCTACATTCCCGGCGAGCCCGACATTGATACCCGCATCCTTCAGAATATGATAAGTAAGCATCGTCGTGGTGGTCTTGCCGTTACTGCCTGTGATGCATACCATCTTTGCATCCGTATATCTTCCGGCAAACTCTATTTCAGAAATTACCGGTATGTTTTTAGACTTTACCTTCAATATGATAGGGGCAGTCTCTGGTATTCCCGGACTTTTCACGACCTCATCGGCAGAAAGGATTTTCGATTCGGTGTGAACACCTTCCTCCCAACCAATCCCGTACTTGTCAAGACGCTCCTTATACTTTCCGGCTATTTTTCCAGAGTCCGAAAGCCATACATCCAAGCCTTTAACCTTTGCAAGGACAGCGGCACCAACACCGCTTTCTCCTCCTCCAAGCACTGCAATTCTTCGAGTCATTACCGTATTTTTAATGTTATGAATGTCAATATAGCCAAAAATATGCCGATAATCCAAAACCTGACAACAATCTTGGATTCCGGAATAGGAGTCACCGGATGCTGCCACAATGCATCTATTCCAGAATTTCCCGGTTTTTGGAAATGATGATGCAATGGAGCCATCTTGAATATCCTCCGTCCGGTACCGGTCTTCTTTTTTGTATATTTAAAATACGCGGTCTGCATTATCACCGAAATATTCTCGACAAGGAATATGCCGCACAATATCGGGATAAGCAGCTCTTTGCGTATCAGAATAGAATATACAGCAATTATGCCACCCAAGGTCAAGCTCCCGGTATCTCCCATAAAAACCTGGGCAGGAAATGCGTTATACCATAAAAAGCCAACTAAAGCACCTATGAACGCCGCCGCATAAACCGCCAATTCGCCGCTTCCAGGTATGTACATAATATTAAGATACGATGAATATATTATGTTGCCACCAAGGTAACACATAATAGCCAGCGCCACGCCGATTATCGCCGACGTACCGGTTGCAAGACCGTCAAGACCGTCGGTAAGGTTCGCTCCATTGGAGACCGCCGCAACCACAAATATCGTGACAAGAATAAACAATATCCAACCGCCAGTCTCGGCGTTATCACCCATCCATTTTGTAAACCAGGTATAATCAAGGTTATTGCTTTTTACAAACGGTATCGTCGTAATAGGAAGCTTCTCGTCCACAGTATTATAAGTAACTTCTATTTCGTGGCTTGTTATATTCTGCGTTTCAATGTTCTGCCTTACCACAATATCAGGACTGAGATACATTGTCAGACCAACAATCAAACCTACTCCAACTTGCCCCACTATCTTGTATTTTCCAGACAAGCCATCCTTATTATGAAACTTGAGTTTCTTATAGTCATCAAGAAAACCAAGCATTCCGAAAAGCAAGGTGGAAACAATCATCAGCAGCATGTAAATGTTAGTGAGATTCCCCACAAGCAAGCACGGTATAATAATGGATATGATAATTATCACACCTCCCATCGTGGGAGTGCCTTTCTTGCTCATCTGTCCTTCCAGCCCAAGATTACGCACAATCTCACCAACCTGCATCATCTGCAACCTGTCAATTATGCGACGGCCTATTACAGTGGCAATGAATATGGAAAGAATCAACGCCACTCCCGAGCGGAACGAGAGATAGTCCATCAACCTCATTCCCGGAATATTAAACTGCTCCAAATAATTGAATAAGTGGTATAGCATAAGTTTTGCCTATTATCGTTTATTTAATCTTTTTTCTTCATTAAAAATGTCCTGGACAACCTCTCTATCGTCAAAATGATGTTTCACACCGCATACCTCCTGATAATTTTCATGCCCTTTGCCGGCGATTAAAACGACATCGCCTTTCCGGGCAAACTGTGCCGCAGTGCGGATGGCTTCCCTACGGTCGGTTATGCGCAACGTGGCAGCACGCTGTCCAGCATCAAGACCGTCAACCATATCCTTCAAAATCTCGTTTGGGTCCTCAAAACGGGGATTATCGGATGTGAGAATCAATTTGTCGCTCAAACGGCAAGCCTCACGCGCCATAATCGGACGTTTACCACGGTCACGGTTTCCACCAGCACCCACAACAGTAATAATCCTGCCCTTGTTGCCAACAACCTCACGAATGGATTTCAACACATTGACAAGCGCGTCAGGGGTATGCGCATAATCAACTACCGCCGTATAGCCCATTGGCGAATGAAACGTCTGGAAACGTCCGGCAACCGGAACAAGACGGCTCATATCCACCAATGTCTCCTCCTCGCCAAGTCCGAGAAGACGTGCAGCACCATAAACCGCAAGTAAATTGTAAGCATTGAACTTACCGGTAAACATAGTCTCCACCTGATGCTTGCCGATTTCCAACAGAGTGCCGTCGAGACGGCTTTCTATTATCTTGCAATGGAAATCAGCATCCGTGCGTAGCGAATAGGTGTACTTGGACGCCGCAGTATTCTGAAGCATCACGGCACCAGCCTTATCATCGGCGTTGACTAATGCGAATGCATCCTGAGGAAGTATGTCGAAAAATCTTTTCTTGGCTTTCAAATAAGCCTCTACTGTCTTATGATAGTCAAGATGGTCGCGAGTAAGATTCGTAAAGACCGCCCCCGTGAAATGCAGGCCGTCAATACGCCGCTGGTCGGCAGCATGCGAGCTTACTTCCATAAAGGCATATTCGCATCCGGCTTCAACCATCTCGTGCATCAAGCGGTTTATCGTAATCTGATCCGGCGTAGTCTGTGTGGCAGGAACAGGGTTGTTGTCAACATAATTACATACCGTAGATATAAGCCCTGCACGATAGCCCATCAGTCGCACAAGCTCATAAAGCAAAGTTGCCGTAGTGGTCTTTCCATTTGTACCGGTCACCCCTACCACCTTCAAACGTCTTGACGGATTACCATACCATTCCGACGCAAGGAATCCCAAAGCAGAAGCGCTGCTTTCCACCTTTATATAAGTAACACCTTCCACAAGATTGTCGGGCATCCTTTCACAAACCACAGCCACAGCCCCCGACTTTATCACTTCCGGTATGAATTTATGCCCGTCGGTTGTCACGCCGGGAACAGCTATGAAAAGCGAACCTTTCACCACTTTCCGAGAGTCGCTTTCAACACTGGTTATCTTTTTGTCGGCAATGCCAGCCACCTCTATCGGCTTGATGGCAGAAAGCAATTGTGCAAGAGTCATTTCCATATCAAGATTTTTTCAATTTCAATGTTATACGTTCTCCTTTCTTATAACTTTTTCCCGGAGAAATACTTTGATCATAGACATATCCGTTGCCTTCGTATCCGCAAACGTTAAGCCCCGCCTTTTCAAGCGTCATGACAGCCTCACGCAACCCCATTCCAAGCACGGAAGGAACACCGTCCGCTGTCTTGCGCGGTTGCATTTTCCTCACCGATTGCAAGCCCAAACCTTCTTTTATATTGTTGGAGGCATCATTATCGATGGCATAGAATGTTGCCGGAGTATTACGGTTATCAGACTCATCCCTGTAGTCGGATACATTTCCAAGCATACCGCGCGAATACATTTTCAACGCGGTGTTCATAAGCACCATTCCGCTTGAATACGATGCTCCCTTATTGGCATGCGACATCAGCACAATGCATGAATATTTAGGATTTTCCGACGGGAAAAATCCGCAAAATGCCAGACGCTTCTTTCTTGTATCATATTTACCGTCCACAATATCATAAGCCGTTCCTGTCTTGCCGGAAATCGATACAAAATTGTTGCGCAAAGCCTTTGCCGTGCCATGATTACCCCATACAACAGATTTCAGCATGTCGCAAATTTCCGATGCCACTTCCGGGCGGCATATTCTCTCACGTATGTACGATACAGGGAAAACCGTATCACAGACCTCATTTTTCCATAATTCCTTAACAATGCGGGGTCGGACAAGTTTTCCACCATTTGCAAAGGCATTGTAAAACATCAACGTGTAAATCGGCGGTATTCTTGTCGCATAACCGTAGCTTATTCTTGTAAGGCTTATCCTGTCCCAATTCTTGTCGCCAAGTTTTGGAATGGAAGGCAGACGCTCTCCGTAGATTCCAAGATTCATATGGTCGAACATTCCTATTTCCCCCAATCTCTCGCGGAATTTCCAAGGCTCTTTTTCAAATCCGCGCAACGTGATTTTCGCCATCCCAATGTTGCTCGACGCCTCTATCACCTCTGCCGGAGTGAGAGCCGTATAGGCATGTGCGTCGGATATGGGATTTCCACCGGCATAAGGGAAGCTTCTTCCGGTAGGTATCTTCTCATTAAGCTTGACAAGATTGTCTTCAAGGGCAATCATCATCGATATCGGTTTTATTACAGAACCGGGCTCAAACCCCATAAGCGCATAATTAAGCCCTTCATGGTATGTGCTGTCAGAATCATTGCGCCTCAAATTGGAAATGGCTTTAATTTCACCAGTCTCCACATCCATCAACACAGCAGTTCCCCATTCGGCTTTTGTCTCAATGCACTTGTTACGCAATTCTGTTTCAAGAATATCCTGCATCCGAATATCGATAGTGGTCACAATGTCGTATCCGCGCTGAGGCTCTATTTCGGCCCACGTGCGTATTCCGTTTGTCAATTGTATGCTGCTGCCTATACCTGGCGTTCCGAACAACAATGAGTCAAGCGACCGCTCCAGTCCTGTCACGCCATGCACAATCAGAGTATTTCTGTCTATTCGTTTTTCAACGACAGCCCCTATGCTTTGCGATGCCATCGTCCCATAGGGCTTCAGACGCTTCGTTTTCCCGTCTTTGTCGAGCGTGCCGCTTCCCCCTTTTGTCTTAAAATATTTGAAAGAGAGCAACTGCTCCATCTCGATTGCCGGACATTTAGTAAGCAACGTGACCTTTCTCGCACGGTTCATCTCCTTTTTAAGATTCTTCTGTACAAGCTCTGGCTTCTTTTCCTTTACCGCCTCAACATATCTGCTTTTCGCATTCTCGTATTTTTCAAGCTGGCTCAATATTTTATCCTTAAGTTTTTTCGGATCGACAGTCTTGTCAATCACGCTATGGATACTGTCGCACAACGGCGCAACGTATTTCTTCAAAGTGTCGGCTCGGAACGGACTGGCACCAAAATCTATACGCAAATCATAAATGACGACATTAGCTGCAAGCAACGACCCGTCAGAAGCCAGAATATTGCCACGCTGAGGATAGATTACAACCGAATCCCTAAGAGATTTCTCGGCATATGCATTCCAATTTGCAGCATCAACTACGGTTGTCTTGAAAAGCTTTCCCGCAATAGCTACCGCAAACAACAATATAAACAGAAATATAACCTTATAGCGGTTGAACAGTTTTTTCTTGTTATCATTCATAGCTATTTATTTTTAATTTTATCCAAATCATAAGCCGGTTGTTCCGAAACTTCCAATCCGAGTTTCATCGAATCTGCCAGCTCAATCATAGCACTCTCTCGCGTGATGCTGTTGTATTGCGACGATACGTTTATCATATTAGCCCTTACATTGGTAAGCTCCTTTCTAAGCTCTATTATCTCTTTCAATTTCACTTGTACAGAAAATTTGAAGGAAATGTAAATCATTATCAACGCAACGACAAGCACCACTTCAACAATATGCTTCTTGTAGGTGCCATATGCCAGCCATTCCCCTTTAAAAATCCCCTTTATCAGACTCTTCTTTTTTTTCTTTTCCATCGGCTATAGTTTTTCTGCAATTCTCAATTTCGCGCTTCTTGACCGCGGATTTCTCTCAACTTCATCATCTGACGGTATGATTACTTTATTGTTGACAATTTTCCACGGCGATTGCGAATGCCCGAAAAAGTCAGTTTCCACTTTTCCATCCATATTCCCGCTGCGCATAAAATTCTTGACCATTCTGTCCTCCACACTGTGATAAGTTATTACCGCAAGCCTTCCTCCCGGTCTCAGAATCTGCGCCGTCTGCTCCAGAAATTCCGACAAGGCGTCAACCTCATGGTTCACTTCCATTCTCAATGCTTGAAATATCTGGGCCAATTCCTTTTTCTCCTGACGAGGATTAACCAACGGACTGACCACCTCGAGCAAATCGCCCGATGTGACAATCTCGCGGGACACACGGCTTTTTACTATTCTGCCAGCGATATTCCGAGCATTCTTCAAATCTCCATAAAGCTTGAATATCCTTGTCAGACTTTCCGCATCATAAGTATTGACAACCTTACAAGCATCAGTATCATCATCACGGTTCATACGCATGTCCAGCTTGCCTTCGGGAAATCTGAATGAAAAACCACGGTTGCTGTCGTCAAAATGATGAAACGACACTCCAAGATCGGCAAGAATGCCGTCAACCTTTCCAACGCCATAATACCTCATAAAATTCTTCAGGTAACGGAAATTGCTATGGACAAACGTAAAACGCGTATCATCCAACTTGTTGGTATAGGCATCCATATCCTGGTCAAAACCAAACAGCCGTCCCTTTTCCCCAAGTTTTTTCATAATGGCTCTCGAATGCCCGCCGCCGCCGAATGTAGCGTCGATATAAATACCGTCAGACTTTATGCCAAGTCCGCCGACTGTTTCTTCCAGCAATGCCGGTATATGGTAACAAACGGTATTTTCTTCCATAAAACAGAACCAAAAAACGCTTTTTGAAGACAATAATTTCAACGTTGTAAAGGTAGTCGTTTTTCACGTAATTCTCATAATTAAATTACAATAAAATTCAATCAATTTCAAAAAAGTTATTAACACTTTGTTTAAATCCTGAATGACAGGCTTTTCTGCTTGCTTAAATTTAAAATTCAACAACACTTATGAAATTTGCATTTGCAAACTGCAGTGATATTTCGCAGCCAAGCTCTACTGTCAGGAAAATATTGTAACTTTGCGAAGAATTACACATTTTTATGAAACTTCGCAATTTCAACGACATACACAACCTTTTATTCGACCTGGGAGGGGTAATAATGGACATCCGCAGGGAGAACTGTGTGGAAGCGCTGGCAAAACTTGGAATGAAAGGTGCCGATGAGATGCTTGGTCTATACTGTCAATCAGGACCTTTCCTGCTGCTTGAAGAAGGGAAAATAACACCGGAAAGATTCCGTGATGAAATGCGCAAGCGCATTAACCACAACATAGGCGACGATGAACTCGACAACGCTTTCAACAAATTCCTCATAGGCATCCCTTTAAAAAGACTGGAAGCGTTGAGAGAACTCAGAAAGCATTATAAGATATATATGCTGTCGAACACCAACCCCATTATGTTTGACAGCAAAATAAAGCAGGAATTTGAGAAAGAGGGATTTGACCGTAATTATTATTTCGACGGAATATGCGTGTCTTTTGAAGAAAAATGTGCAAAACCCGACATTCAGATATTTAAAAACGCTGCACTAAAATTCGGTATAAAACCAGAAGAAACCGTATTCTTTGATGATTCACAAGCAAATCTCGATGCAGCTTCAACCTTGGGATTCCATACTTGGCTTGTCAAGCCTGGTACTGAATTTACAGATGCTTTTAAATGAAAGTGCTTATAAACAACGGATTTATTAAAGAACCGGTGGCAGCGACCATCGGTATGTTCGACGGCGTGCATAAAGGGCACCGTTATATACTTTCCCATCTTAAGGCTCAAGCGAACAAACGCAATCTCAAAACGGCAGTCATCACTTTCTCAAGACATCCGCAAAGTGTACTGCACGGTTATGCTGAAGAATCATTAATGACTTTAGACGACCGCATATCTGCAATCGGAGAATCAGGTATCGATTATGTTGTGGTAATGGATTTTACCAAAGAGCTTTCCTTGCTCACAGCACAACAGTTCCTTCAACTACTCTACAAACGTTATTACGTCAAGCTCCTCATTACCGGTTATGATCACAGATTCGGACATAACCGCAAAGAAACTTACAATGATTATGTGAAATATGGTAAGGAGATTGGTATGGACGTAGTTAAGTGTGATGAATACACTACCGGAAATGAAAAAATCAGTTCTTCGGAAATACGCAGGCTCATCACTGAAGGAAACGTAAAAACCGCCGCAGAAATGCTTCAACGCCCATATAAAATCAGTGGCGAAGTAGTTGACGGATTCCGCAACGGCAGAAAAATAGGATTTCCGACCGCCAACATAAAAACCGACAGGAATATCATAATACCGTCAAACGGCGTTTATGCCGTGACAGTAAACCTTAATGACGGCGATATAAAGAAAGGAATGCTCAACATAGGCATACGTCCTACATTCGATAACGGAAAAAACCGTTCTGTTGAAGTAAACATATTCGATTTTTCAGAAAAAATTTACGGTAAGCAAATAGAAATCATGTTCTACGACAGAATACGCAACGAACGTAAAATGCAATCGCTTGAAGAATTGGAAAAACAACTTGAAAACGACCGTATCACAGCAAAGGAAATATTAAAAAACTACCAACTATGAAAATAATCAATTTTGCAGAAACTGATTCCCTTGTGAGTCAATACATGATGGAACTTCGCGACGAGCGCATTCAAAAAGACATGATGCGTTTCCGCACAAACATTAAAAGAATAGGAGAAATCATTGCTTATGAAATTTCAAAGACTCTTGATTACAAAGAAATTCAGACCACAACTTGCCTTGGTACAGCAAATTGCCGGATAATGAACGATAAAATAGTGCTTGCCACCATACTTCGGGCAGGACTTCCTCTCCACCAAGGAATACACGAATTTTTCGACAATGCGGAAAATGCATTCGTATCTGCTTATCGTAAATATGTCAATGAAAATGATTTCCGCATTCATATAGAATATATAGCAGCCCCACGCATAGACGACAAAACATTAATACTATGCGACCCAATGCTTGCAACAGGCTCTTCAATGGAGCTTGCTCATGAAGCCTTGCTCACTAAAGGACATCCTTCGAAAATCCACCTTGTGTCCGTAATAGCATCGCGACAGGCAATCGACTACATACGCAACAAATTTCCAGAGGATACCACTCTATGGGTAGCAGCAATCGACGATTCAATCAATGAACACAAATACATAGTACCAGGATTGGGAGATGCCGGCGACCTCGCATACGGCGAAAAATCAGACTAAAAAGTTCTTTTTACAAATCGCCATCAGAATATCTGACAGCAATGCCTATTGCTTTCCCAAGCAAACAAGGCACGGCATTTCCTATCTGTACAAGTTGTTTATTTTTAGTACCCATAAAAATAAAATCATCTGGAAACGATTGCAAACGAGCCATTTCTCTTGCAGTCAACACACGTGGTAATTTTGGATGAATATTCACACCACCGTGATTTTCTTTAATGGTACAAGAAGCTTCATTCCACGGACACTTTTTCCAAGCATCAGAATATCCTTTATAAAGACTTTCGCCCTCAGGCAACAACCGCATTTTTTCCGCCATATCAGGACGATGTCTTGTAGGAACATGATTGAAAGCCTCATCAACAGGATGAACCATCAAATCAGCAATTGACTCTCCCGTTGTAATATATTCCGAAGGCCGTAATAAAGGCTTAGGATAATAATTTTTCACACCTATTCTATTGCCTATGAAAATAACGCGCTCTCTTTTTTGCGGAGTATAATAATCAGCGGCACATAACGTAGTCACATTCATATCATATCCAATTTCCTTATAATCTTCCAATATTTTTCTCTCCACTCTACCGCCAAGCATGCTTCGTAAGCCTTTTACATTTTCACATACCACAAAATCAGGCTGCAGTTTATTCACTATTTCAAGCATTTCCAAGTATAGAGAATTTCTCGGATCATCAACAATTCTGTTTCCGGCAAGACTAAAACCTTGACAAGGAAATCCACCAGCAACGATATTAAGCCTACGCCCATTCAATTGCTTTTCCACAGTATCATAAAACGCTTCTTTTGTTTCCCCTGATTTTATATCACCATTTACAAAAGGATGATTGAAATTCTTCTTATATGTAAGACCAGCCTCTTCAAACCAATCAAGTCCACAAATTCCATTCAATCCAGCCATTTCCAACCCTTTGCTCAAACCTCCCGCACCACAAAACAAATCAACAAATGTCATATCAGATTGAGTTACATTGTTCCAAAATGGTTCAATATCAATCCAATCAACAATATCATTTCTTTTCTTAACAGGCTTATCAACAACTATGTTTCCAAATAAATCGTAATGTATGTTTCTATTCTTTGAACCATTATTTATGAATGCTTCCAAAGCTCCTGAAGGTATTCTATAAGCTCCACCTATCTTTACAGAATCCAAATTTCCCGCTGCTATATATCTTCTTACCGATTTGACCGATAAACATAATTTTTCAGCCACTTCCTGAATGTTATAAAAATCCTTCTGTTCTTCTTCATTCATAATTTGTCCACTTTTGTCTAATTGATATGCAAATTTATATATTACGTATAAATAAAACAAATCTTCTATAGAAGATTTCAAACACCTTTCTTAAAAACAAAAATATATTCGTGCTTGAATAAAAAATAATCGCTTTTCAAACACTTGTAACGCCATAATGACTCCAATCCTATTTTAGCCCTATTTCCAACCATATCTTTTATTACTATTCCTTTAAGTTTACATTTAATATTCCTCTTAATGGAATCCATTAAATAAAATCCCAAAGGCAATACTTCACTATTTCTATATAAATCCCCTACTATCACAGCAAAATGTTTTCCAGATTTCAAATATTTAACACCATTTTCCATTGCCAATGTGAATCTCCTTATAAACTCATTCAAATCACTTGTATTGGATAAGTCTTCTAAACGGTCTGTAAACTTGACAATATCCATATAAGGTGGATGAGCTATAAGGAAATCAACTGTTCTTTTTCCCATTAATTTTAAATCAGCAACAATATTTTTTTCAAATTCAACAGCATCAGTCACATCGCAATTGTTTATACAATATTTTATATCATTGCTATCTTTCATTTTATTTTCAACAAAATCAATTATATCTTGATTTATATCAAATCCTATAAAATTACGATTAAGCCGCTCACATTCAAATAACGTAGTACCACTGCCCATAAAAATATCCAACACTGTATCATTTTCATCAGTGTATCTTCTTATCAAATGATCCGGTATTTGTGGAACAAAATTACCATGATAGAAATTTGTCCTTTTCCCACCTTTCGCACGTGGACCTATCAACCAAAGACTGTCAATATTAATATCTATATCTTTCCAATGTTCCTTATCAAATTTCATATATTGTCCTTTAATAGATTATCAACAACTTTCCTCCACCTTTCACCATCATACCATCCGCATCCATAGCAAGTGCCACGATAATTTTCATCACCATCATACCAAAAAGATATACCTAAAAATGGTGGACGTTTACATTCATTCTTACAAAATCCACACATTCTATCTTTCAATAAATTATGTTCACGTGTAAGAAGTTGGAAATTATTTTTTATATCTTCTTCATTCATAATATTTGCATTCACATCTTCATCCAGACGGGTCCATGGAATTTTATGGTCAATTTCAGCTACTGAAGAAATTGAGGCTCCAGTAAAAGCATCTTTATTATCTAATATTCTCAATATTTTTGCACGTGTATCTTTACTTATCAATAATCTTTTCTTCTCATTAAAAACAGGTTCTTTTTCCAATAATTTATAATGAGTTGTATTTTGCTTACAAACAGTACAATACATAGACTTAGCCCACCTGTTAGGAGAAACTTCCTCAAATTTATATCCCAGTTTTTTTACTTCACGAAAGATAGCTGCAGGCTGATTACTTCCAGTTGTATGCAAAGAACACGTCCATTCTCTACAATTATTTTTTAATGCACTTATAAAATTATCTACTTTACTCATATTATTAATTATTAGTTATAAACACTGTTAATATACGGATATTATACTATATATCAATTTGTTATTTTCATTATCATTACAATATCAACATCTTTTTAAACATAATCCACCTACTGATAGAAATATCAAACAATAAATATCAATACATTGTTAATAAATATATTATTTAATTATGTATCAACCATTTAATAGTTAATAATTTGTTAATTATATAGTGAATTAAAAAAATTCCATATTACTATACCTGCTGTAATGGAAACATTAAGGGAATGTTTTGTTCCAAATTGCGGCAACTCTATACAAAAGTCTGATTTATCTACAACTTCTTGTTTCACTCCTTTCACTTCATTTCCTAATACCACCGCATATTTTTTTTCATTATCAATAATAAAATCCCTTATGTCAATACTTCCGTTAACTTGCTCTATACTACAGACAGTATAACCTTCTCTCTTCAATGATTCAACCAATATCATAATATCTTTACAATATTTCCATTCAACTGAATTTTCAGCACCCAAAGCCGTTTTATGTATGTCAGGGCTCGGTGGAGTTGCCGTTATTCCGCATAAATATATCTTATCAACAAGAAAAGCGTCGGAAGTACGGAAAATAGAACCTATATTATTAAGACTTCTAATATCATCAAGAACGACTACAAGCGGAATCTTATTAATAGAATGATATTGTTCTATATCCAATCTATTGAGTTCCAACATATTTTTCTTTTTCATATGTATAAATTATATCATTAAAATAATATTGACATATTGTTGATAAGTATATAATTACTTATTAATAAAAACAGCGTAACTAATAATAAATAAATTTGCACATTAAAAACATATAAAAGGATATATACGATAACAAAATTACAAAAAAAGTTAGCATAAAGTAATTAAGCCATAATAAATAGCGTTTTCAACAAAAAATGATATGCACAATATATAAAATTATTAACTTTGCCACATTATTAACAGTATGTTTATAAGTTTACTATTACATTTAAAATCAAACATATTAAATGTTGACAGACTATTAATATGCCTATAGTTTACTACAATAACTAAATATGCAATAATAAATTAATAAAGTTATGAAACTTATCAACAGGCTATAAGCATTATCATAAAACTCTTTTTTTAAAAAATAAAAATTTATTTATATACAATGATTGTTGACAAAGGTTGTGTGGATGCACATATTGATAACAGCTTTGATTTAAAAGGAGAAATCCTCCGTATAAAAAAAGAAAAAAATGCTGTTATAATAGGTCATTATTACCAATGTGATGATATACAATCAATATCTGATTATGTAGGCGATAGTCTTGCATTAGCTCAATTTGCTGCAAATACCGATGCTGACATTATTGTGAGCTGCGGTGTTAATTTTATGGCCGAGACAGCTAAAATATTATCTCCTTCAAAAAAAGTATTGATACCTGATAAAAATGCAGGATGTTCGCTTGCCGATAGCTGTGAGGCAAAGGAGTTTGAAAAATTCATAAAGGAAAATCCTGGACCTGTCTCTTATACACATCTCCGAGCCCACGAGACCCTC
>JADIMC010000007.1 GCA_017694955.1 Candidatus Limisoma faecipullorum | reverse complement strand
CTTCAGCTGCTTCTATTTCTGCTCCGTTGAGTGTGATTTCAGTTGCATTGTCGAGGCCGTTAGTGATGTTGAACATCTTTATGCCTGTCACTTTGCCTTCCTCTTTTACAGGCACGACCATAACACTGCTTCCTGCGTAGCGGAAGAATGTAGCTCCGTTTTCTTCCGGGGTCATAAGCTCTTCGCTGATGCGTCCCATAAGAGGTGCGTCAACATTCTGACTGGCTGTCTGCCATTCAATCGGGTTGGTGTTCGAACCGTCGATCACATACTGGTTGTCGGCAAGCGGGGATACTGTCAACTGCATATCGTCACCAATCTTGTTGGCTGTGTAGTTGGAATTTGCGTCGATAGTATTGTTGATGAATGTAGTGGCTACAAGTGCGCCGTCGGCTACTGCAAATTCCACGAAGCGCAACGATGTGCTTGAACCGGTGGTCTGGGCCGTAATCATAGCCGTACCGTCCTCGATTGTTCCGGAATAAGCGAGAGTCTTGCCGGTCATTGCATTATAGTAGTTGCCTGAGTTCTGCGATGTGAACATCACAGCCGGGTCGCCTGTCGGAATGCCGTTTTCATCGTTTTCCCACTTGTAGATGGCAACAGAACCTCTCATGTCGCCGGCTGCAACTTGCGATGCGTCAAACTGGTTTTCGCCGTAGCTTGAAGCGAGCAGCACGTTGTCGGCAGAAAGCGCGATGTCGGAAATCTTAAGGTCGCGGTTATCGTCGAGAGTAGTGCCGTTTGTGCTGATGTTTGTGACAGTATTGTCGGAAAGATTCACCATATAAATGTATGGCTCGTTGTCGGCATCCAGTGCAAGCACGTACATATTGCCGTTGCGCACGAGCTGGCGGCGTACTGTCTTGCCTGCAAGCTGCTCTTCGAGCGGGTTGGCTTCCGTCCCCTTCTGCTCTACATTGTATTCGCTTGCAATGCTATAAGCCTTGTTGCCTTCAACCGCGTCAGGATAGTTCACGTAAACCACTGTCGGTGGAACATAGCTTTCCGATTCGAGCATCGGGTTGATGTATGTAGTCTCATTTGCGGCTACAGTTACAGGCTGGAGATATTCCTCGGTAGCTTGCTTATAGCCTTCTGCCTCATAAGAAAGGGTATATTCGCCCGGCTCAAGATATGTGAACAAGAAAGCGCCGTTGTATTCATTGTCGGTAGTATAGGTGTCAACTACCTCGCCGTCTTTCATCAATGTCACTTTCACGCCGTTCAGAGGCTTGTAAACATCGTCGGTGCGCGCCATAGCGTGATACAAAGGGTCGGAGAACTTCTCGTGCAAGTCGCGTACGATGCCGTAGATTTCACCGGTCGTCTCTTTCTGCCATCCCATATAGTCAACGAGTCCGCGTGCATAGAGGTGTCCCTCGTGATAGCATACATCATCGTTCATCGCACGTTGGCGTGCAGGCTGGTAAGTATGGAAATAGCCTTCAACGAGGAATCCGGGAACACCATGCTTCAGTACTCCGAGCCATCCGAAATACTGTTTGCCGTTGTTTTCTGTATAATCTCCTCCTCCATAGAAATCACAGTCGCCGCGTACGTTCATGCTTGTCGCTGAGTAATATGACCAGCACTTGTGAGCGTCGCTGAAAGTGTATGGCCACATATGTTCCGCAAGCTCGCGGCTTCCGGGTACGGACTCGCGCTCATCATCATAGCCTCTGTAAAGGAAGAGCGGATAGTTCACTCCGTCGCCATCGACATTGGCATTTGAGTGTATTGAGATGAAGATGTCGAAATCGTTGGCCTCGACTTCCTCCCGTATTTCCGAGAGCGGACGGTTGTAGGCGTTTTCTTCATCATCTGCTTCCCCTGTATAAGGATATGGTCCAGCTTTTACGTGCGACATCACTATGTTCTGGCTCAAATCCAAAGCTGCGCCTATACGGGCGGGGTTGTCGCCTGTCTGGTTCTTGGTGCGGTCGAAAGGTACGCCGGCTTCCACGAGACGATCGAGAAGGCTATAGCCTTTAAGCAGGTTCGTGTTTGACTCGAAGAATCCTGTCGTGTCAACATCTGCAGCGTTGTATTCATCTCTGCCTATTGTCTGCATCGGGCGGTTGTTTGGCCCCCAGCTGCCGTGTCCCGGATTGATGTAAATCCTGACTTGGTCGGCAGGCTTTTGCAATGTGTTCTGTGCGAATATGCTTCCGCATCCCAATGCTATTAAGGCGGAAGCTATGAGTAGTTTGCTTTTCATATGCTATTTGGTTTTTACATTAATAATGTAAGCCTCGCCTTGCGGGGTTGTGAAAGCAATCTTGCCGCCATCTTTGGTAGCGGTAGGATACATGGCGATTTTGTCGCTTCCTGTCAGCACTTGCTTTTCTGAGCCGTCGGCTGCATAAGCCACGATTGAGGAAGAAGTGACGAATTCGCCGTTGTCCTTGTCGTTCATACCGACAACGATTTCATTGTTGTACCATTTCGGGGCGCGGATATTGCCTACGAATTTCACGTCGGTACCATCGATGTTGCAGGTGTATGCACCTTTGGTCGCAAGATAATAAACCACCTTGGTGCCATCAGGAGAAACAGAAGGCCAAAGATAGCTTTGTCCGGACTGTCCGTTAGGAGATAGAATTTCGGTCTTGCCGTTGCGGGTAATCATCAGCTGTCCGTATTTGATTGATACCTCGGGGCGGGTGCCGGTTTGTACGGCTTTCATCTCGCGTGTCGGTTGTACCAATGTCTTTACCTCTCCTGTAGTGAGGTTCACGGATTTCAGCGCTGTCTTTTTCAGACGGTCTTTCCCGAATTGGTTTTCACGGAAAAATACGGTGTTGCCATCATCGCTGATTTTTGCGTTGTAATTGGAGCCGAGGGCTTTGGTTACACTTTTGATTTCGCCTGTGCGGAAATCAAATTTTTGAAGTCCTTGCTTCTTCTGGTCGGATAGCAACATATAGTCGCCTTTCGGACTCAATGTCACGATGTCGGCAACTGTGCCTTCCGGAAGGTTGACTTTCTCTGTGGAGGTCACATCCAGAAGCTGTGCAAATCCAATCGTACTGCTACAAAGGAGCATCACTGAAAAAATGATTTTTTTCATAGAGATTGTGATTATTAATTAATAATGTTAGGTTTTAAATTCCTGTCCAAATTTAGATATTAGATTTTGTAATCGGAAACACTTTTTTTTCTTTTTATACGTTTTTAACCTATCTATACGTGCATATATGTTATACAGCATAAATTCCCTTGTTTTAGTTTCCGTATTCGTCGGGCAGAGGTTCGATGATGCTGTATTTTTGTATGATTCTATTTCTCTGTTATGGTTAAAAAGGTTTAAGAACGAAGGTGGCGTCTTATTTTTTATTGGATACGGTTGCAACTAAAAAGAATCTATTTTCAATCGTTATGGTCGATTTTTAATTTCTGCAGGTCGGCGCGGAAGATGGAGAAATAGCGATGTGGCAATATTGATTCAGGTGAATGTTTTTGATTGTTGCATAATAAATAACGGCCTTACCGCATGACGTGGTGAAGCCGTTATCTTTTCTCTTTCTCCCGTGTGTGTCAGGCATTCACGGAGTAGTGGGTGTAGGCACGGCGAAAGATGTCGCCATAGCAGTCGGAAGGAAGGCTGTCACCCATGTCCAAGGCTTTTTTTTGCACGCTTTCTGCGAACTGTAGATTGTTGCCCTTTTTTGCATTCGCGAATTCCGCACCTAATACTGCGCCGGCATTGGCATATTCGCATAGCAGCCGGAAATGTTCGGCATCGGTGTCGCCATTGCTTTCGCGGTATCTTTCCACTGTCTGATAGAATGCTGCGTCAACGTCGGCTACCGCTGTGGGATCATCGGAAATCCATGCTGACATGCGTAAGTCTGTAAATGAAACGGCATCAGATTCCGGACTTCCAAGTATGAGAGCCTCCTCTGTGAATGACTTGGAAATCGCATCAATTTGTTTTTTTGTCTTGAATTTAGAAATCACATTCCCGAATTCTTCATAGAAGGAAGACAATACACCCTCATTCAGTTCATCGTCCATAAGCCGCTTTCCCAAATCCTTCCCGGTGGCAAACAGGCTGTCGAGAGTGTTGTCCATGCACAGTTCATCCCCATTATGTGCTGCCGCTGACGACAAACCCGCCATCGCAGACATAGTCGCAATTGTTGTGGATAAGTCTTTCATTGAGAAATCTGTGTTTAGTGTGTTCCGATACTTGTAATACTCTCATGGCAAATATATGAAGAATCTTTTTGATTCCCAATATATTGCGTGTGTATTACGAGGTTAAATATAGTTAAATCAATTGGGCGGGTATGATGGCTTTAAGTCGTATGATTGGCATTTGCGAATATCGGAATGCGCACCGCAGTTTCAGAATGTGTCTATATGGTCCGTATGTTTGCGGTTGGAATAATGGTTAAAAAAAATTAAGAGCGGCATATATGTTGTTCTTTTATCGGATATGATTGTACCTTTAATGAATAATTTAGAGAGACTTTGGTATTATGTCATATAAAACTGTAATAATAGGAGCGACTTCGGGAATCGGACGGGAAGTTGCCCGTATATTATGGAAAGAAGGAGCGACTGTGGGAGTTGCGGGTCGTCGCACCGACCGTTTGCGGGCATTTTGTGAGGAATGCGGGCAGCGCGCTTCGTATGCGACAATCGACGTTACTGCCAGTGATGCCGGCGACAAGCTTGTTGAACTTGCCGAGACAGTAGGCGGGGCTGATATGATACTGCTATGCTCCGGAATAGGTAGTCAGAATCCTGAATTGAAACCTGAAATAGAGTCTGACACCGTGAATACAAATGTGGCAGGCTTCACGCGGATGATTGACTCGGCATTCAATTATTTTAAAGGAAAAGGCGGTGGGCATATTGTAGCTGTCACATCGATAGCTGGTACGAAAGGACTCGGGATTGCAGCGGCATATTCTGCTACAAAACGTTATCAGAATACATATATTCAGTGTCTTGCGCAGTTGTCGGCAATGCAGGGGTATGGGATACGTTTCACGGACATACGTCCGGGATTTGTCGATACCGATTTGCTCAAGTCGGGCAATTTCCCGCTTAAAATGCCTGTTGACTATGCGGCAAGGAAAATCGTGAAAGCGATAAAAAGGCGCAGGCGTGTGGCCGTAATCGATTGGAAATATAAGATTGTAACGGCATTGTGGCGTATGATACCACGATATTTGTGGGAACGGTTGACTATCAGAAATAAATAAAAACATCAAATCACATATGAGAAACTTAATTCTTATCACACTAATCGGAGCATCGTCGTTGTCGGCAACGGCAGTCACTCCTTTATGGATGCGCGATGCCAACATTTCCCCGGATGGGAAAGACATAGTATTCACCTATAAAGGCGATATTTATAAGGTGCCAGCCAAGGGTGGCGATGCAGTTCAGCTGACCACTCAGGGCTCATACGAGTCGTCGCCGGTATGGTCGCCTGACGGGCGGAAGATAGCTTTTGCAAGCGACCGCTATGGCAACGCCGACATATTCGTGATGCCGGCTGAAGGCGGAGCGGCTACAAGACTTACAACCAATTCGGCGTCGGAAACACCGTGGACATTCAGCGCAGACGGCAAATATGTGCTGTTTTCCGCCTCGATACAGGATCCGGCTGAAAGCGCGATGTTCCCTTCCTCGTCGATGAGTGAGCTGTATAAAGTGCCGGTGAATGGAGGAAGAACAGAACAAGTGCTTGCCACACCGGCCGAGATGGTGAATTTCGACAATAGCGGCAAGAAGATGCTTTATCAGGATCAGAAAGGTTTCGAGGACAAATGGCGCAAGCATCATACTTCGTCAATAACCCGCGACATATGGATTTATGACACATCAACAGGAGAGCATGTGAATCTTACCAATCGTGCCGGAGAAGACCGCAATCCGGTGTTCTCGCCGGACGGTGGCACTGTGTATTTCCTCAGCGAGCGCAACGGCGGTTCAATGAACGTATATTCAATGCCGCTCAATGCACCTGCACAAGCCAAAGCCGTAACATCATTTAAAGATAATCCTGTAAGATTCCTTTCAGTGGCTGGAGACGGTACATTGTGCTATACTTATGATGGTGCTATCTATACGCAGCGTAAGGGTGGAAAACCGGAATTGGTGAGCATCAGCATAATACGTGATGATGATAGTGAGATTGCCGACCTCAGCTTTTCTCGTGGAGCTACTTCGGCAAGTGTTTCGCCCGACGGGAAGCAGGTGGCATTCATAGTCCGTGGTGAAGTGTTCGTGACTTCGGTTGAATATGGCACTACAAAGCGCATTACTGAGACTGAGACAGGCGAAGCCGATGTGGATTTTGCCCCTGACAACCGGTCTGTGGTTTATGCAGCCGAAAGAGATGGAGTATGGGGTATTTATCGTGCAAAAATATCACGTGAGGACGATTTGAATTTTCCGAATGCAACTTTGATAGAAGAAGAGCGGCTGACTCCTGACGACAGGATTGACCGTGCCCAACCTAAGTTCTCGCCTGATGGCAAGCAGCTCGCTTTTGTGGAAAATGAGACGAAATTGATGGTGATGGACCTTGAGTCTAAGAAAATCAGACAAGTGACCGACGGGTCGAATTGGTATTATGACGAATTCAACTATAATTGGTCGCCCGACGGCAAATGGCTTACACTTGAAATAATCGGTAACGGGCGTGCTCCATACACAGATGTGGCTATAGTGAAATCAGACGGTTCTGAAGCTCCGTTCAATCTGACAAATAGCGGATACTTCAGTATGATGCCACGTTTTGTGCTCGACGGAAATGCTGTTATGTTCCTCAGCGACCGTTATGGAATGCGTAGTCACGGCTCATGGGGCTCACTCAACGATGTGATGCTTGTTTTCCTTAACAAGGATTCTTATGACAAATTCCGTCTCAATAAAGAGGATTACGAATTGTTGAAAGAGCTTGAGAAAGAGCAAGCAAAGACAAAGGATGACGAAAGCGACAAGAAGAAAGACGATAAGAAAGATTCTAAGAAATCCGAAGATGATGAGGATGATAAAGACATTGTTGTGGAATTTGACGGAATAGACGACCGTATAGTCCGTATCACTCCAAATTCCTCGGATATCTGCGACGCTGTCGTTTCGAAGGATGGCGAGAAACTGTTTTATCTGTCATCTGTGGAAAAAGGATATGACCTTTGGAAAATCGACCTTCGCGAGAAGGATATATCTTTGCTTAAGAGCCTTGACACGCCATGGGCAAACCTTCAACTTGACAAGGAAGGCGATAACCTGTTTATTCTTGGTAGCACGATGAAGAAAATGGGTGTGGTTGGTGAAAAACTCGAAAATATAACTTTCTCGGCAAAGATGAAATTCGATCTTGCGAAGGAGCGTGAGTATATGTTCGACCACGTATGCCGCCAGGAGGCACGCCATTTTTTCCGCACCGATATGCAGGGTGTGGATTGGAAGAAGGTGACTGCCACTTACCGCAAGTTCCTGCCGCACATTAATAATAATTACGATTTCGCGACGCTGTTGAGCGAGATGCTTGGTGAACTCAATGTGTCGCATACTGGCGGACGTTATTATCATAGCGGAAAAGGCGACAGTACCGCCGACCTCGGACTGCTGTTCGATATGGGTTATGCCGGCAAGGGTATGAAGGTGGCTGAGATAATCGAGAAAGGTCCGTTCGATCGTGGCACTACGAAAGTGGCTCCCGGTGTGGTGATAGAAAAAATCAACGGTAAGGAAATTACAGAAAATACCGATTATTATTCGCTGCTCAACGGACTGAACGGAAAGAAGACGTTGGTTTCGTTCTTTGATCAGGCAACAGGTGAGCGTTGGGACGAAGTTGTAAAGCCTGTAAGCAAGGGCGTGATTAGCGAGCTGCTCTACCGCCGTTGGGTGAAGCAACGCGAGGCTGACGTGGAGAAATGGTCGGGAGGACGGCTTGGCTACGTGCATATCGAGTCTATGGACGACGGAAGTTTCCGCACCATCTATTCAGAGATATTCGGAAAATACAATAAATGTGACGGTATTGTAATCGACACCCGTTTCAATGGTGGCGGTCGTCTGCACGAAAATCTTGAGATGCTCTTCAGCGGAGAGAAGTATCTTACACAGGTGTTCCGCGGACGTCCGACTGGCGATATGCCAAGCTTCCGTTGGAACAAGCCTTCGATAATGCTGCAATGCGAATCCAATTATTCCAATGCGCACGGCACCCCTTGGGTATATCGTTTCAAGCGTATGGGCAAGTTGGTAGGCGCGCCTGTCCCGGGAACGATGACAAGCGTGTCGTGGGAGCGTCTGCAAGACCCGTCATTGGTTTTCGGCACGCCGATTATAGGCTATCGTACCGCGGAGGGAAATTATCTTGAAAACACCCAGCTTGAGCCTGACATTCTCGTGCTCAATGCCCCCGGGACGATAGTGAAAGGAGAGGATACTCAGCTGCGGACAGCGGTAGAGGAGTTGTTAAAGGAAATAGATAATAAAAACAAATGATCAATATGAAAAAATCAATTTTATGTACAGCATTGGCAGCAGCCGGAGTTATTGCGGGCTGCTCAGGTAACGGCAGCGGGTACAAAATCATTGCCACTTCGCAGGATGCCTTCGCACAGGGCGACACAATATTATTAATAGACTACGATACCGACGAGCGTATCGACAGCGTCGTGGTTGCTGACAGTACTCTCGTGTTCGAGGGAAATGCCGACAAGGAAAGGATAGTGACGTTGACCAATCACGGCAAGCGTCTTGCCGTATTTCTGCTTGAACCGGGAGAAACGACCGTTGACCTGAAGCTGCGCACAGCAAAAGGCACACCGCTCAACGACAAGAATCAGGCTCTGAATATTGCCGGCGACAGCATTATAAAAGGGTATTATGCTTCTGTGGAGAATCTGAAAAAATCCGGTAAAACGGAAGAGGAGATGCAGAACGAGCTCGACAGTCTTACATATGCTACCGACAGCGTGCTTACAGCGCTGAATAAAAAGGCTTTTGAAGAAAACAAGGACAACGCTTTCGGTCTGCTTGCCTTCCTCGATTATGCATATGGTCTTGATAAGGCACAACTTGAATCCGCGCTTAATGGCACTCCGGAATGGTTCCGCAACTCGGTGCGTGTGAAGCGCTTCATCGATGCAGCCGATAAGCTTGACAAGACGGCTCCGGGAAAAATGTTCACAGACTTTACCGTTGCCACATCCGACGGTAAAGAGGTGAAATTGTCGGACTATGTTGGTAAGGGCGACTATGTGTTGGTCGATTTCTGGGCAAGCTGGTGCGGACCGTGTATGCGCGAGATGCCGGGACTGAAGGAGATTTACAACAAATATAACGGAAAAGGGTTGCAGATTGTCGGTGTTGCCGTATGGGACAACCCGGACGACACCCGTAACGCAGTGGTGACGCAGCAATTGCCGTGGACAATCATCGACAATGCACAGCGCATCCCGACAGACCTTTATGGTATAATGGGGATACCGCACATAATCATGTTTGCTCCTGACGGCACAATCGCTTTCCGCGGACTGACCGGCGAGGAGTTGCATAAGGCTGTGGTGGAATTGATGGAAAAGCAATAAAAACTGCTTTATATTAGAGGAAAGGCTTCATCGCTTAATGCCGATGAAGCCTTTTGTTATTGAAACAATTTTGGATATGTGTGTAAATACTGTTTTGTAGTATAAAAAGGAGATGCTGGTATTGGGATTTAACAATAGGGGAGGCTGCCACTACAAGTGGCAGCCTCCCGTTTTTTTATTGATATGAATGATATGCTTTAGAAATCCAGTTTAGATTTTTCTTTCACTGGGTTGCGGTACATAATCTTGCCTTCCAAGTATTCTTGAGTGGCAATGAGTGCGGGTTTCGGTAATTTCTCGTAATAGCGGGAAATTTCGATTTGCTCTCTGTTTTCCGAAACTTCTTCAAGGTTGTCGTTGAGCGTTGCAAACTCCTGAAGTTTCTTTTCAAGATCACGTTTCATTTCAACAGCAATCTGGTTGGCACGTTTTGCGATGATGCAAACTGTCTCATAAACGTTGCCGGTATCTTCCGACAGCTTTATCACATCGCGTGTTACCGTGTTCAACGGTGCATTTGACCTCTTGTAATCCATTTCTTTCAATTTATTTAAACGGTTTTCTTATATGCTTAATCTTTAACGTAGCGCTCGGCAATTTTGTAGATGTTGTCGGCTTCCTTGCGGTATTTTCCGTCTGGATAGTCGTTGATGAACGAATAATATTCATCGATGACGGAGCGGAAACGTTCCTCTTTTCTTTCTTCCACGCTCTGATAGGCTTCTTGGAATTTCGATTTGAGGATTATCATCTGTAATTGTTCCTTGTGCTTTGTATATGGGTAATTCTTTAAAGCGTTGGTTGCCACTATCACGGCACTGTTGTAGTTGTTGCCTAAATAATTGCCCAAATTGTAGTATAGTTGTGCGTTGTCGATTTCTTTCTGGACCAATTTATCCTGGAGCTCGAAAATTGCGTTTTGTGCAATTGGCGCCTTGTCGCTTTGTGGATGATAGTCGAGAAATTTTTGAAGTTCTTCGATTGCCTTGTATGTCTCGGTCTGGTCAAGCTGTGGCTCCGGTGAATCGAGATAGCAGCCATAGCCTGAATAGAACCGTGCAAGTTCTGTATATTTACCTTTCGGATAGTGTGTGTAGTAGGTTTTGAAGTAAGAGCTTGCCGTCTGGTAATCTTTGTTCTCATAGTAGCTTAATCCGAGCAGATATAGCGATTCTTCAGCTTTGTCAGTGCCTTTCAGCACCTTTACCACATCTTCCAGCAATGTGGCGGCCTGTACGTATTTACGCTCCTCGAATGCTTTCTTTGCAAACTCGAACTTGTAGTTGGCATCACCGCTTTTCAGCACTTTATTGTATTCTCCGCAACTTGTGAGAATCACGGTCAATGCCAATATTATCAATATGTTTTTCCGCATTTCTTTGTCCTGTATATTTTAGCACGCAAATTTACGCTTTTATTATGGTTTGGCAAAAAAATATCGTAATTATCTGAACTGACAGGGATGTTTAGGATGTTTTTTTGTGCAATTGGTGCTTTTTTGACGGCGCTTCTGGTTAGAGCGACGGCTGCTCCGTTGTTATCGGTAGTTTGGTGTAAGAATTAGTGAAAATAGGATATAAAAAAGATGGAAAAATTGTTTTTTTGTATCCTGATTTAGTGTAACTTTGCACCGTTTTAATTTAATTTAAAAGGAAAATAACCAAATTACTATTTTATGAATAAAAAAATTTACTTATTAGGTTTGTGCGTCGCTGCATCGGCGACAGTCGCTAACGCCCAGCAGCTCCCCAACGTCGGTTTCGGGGATTGGAAAGGTACTTGTGGCGAATCAATCAATACAGCAGGAGAAGGAAGTTCTTATGTGAGACCGGGAGATGAACCAACGTTATGGAATGGTTCCAGTGTTTTGCAAAAGGTACCTATTTTTGAAGAATTGTCATTTGAGACTGTTGAGAAAGGAACAGAAGATAATGATAATTATTTTGTAGTATTGAAAAATAACAATGCTATGGGAAACACAATGCCGGCTTTCATTTCGCTGTCAACCCCTTGGGTCTTTGTATATGGTTCAGGTCTTTCAGATATGATGAAATATGCATCTGCTGGTGATGGTGGCAGCTATGGTGGTATTGAGTTTACAAATAAGCCAGATGCTGTTTCTTTGAAATATAGACGGACTGCTACTGAGGGCGAAATAGCTCACGTGATAGCATATTTGTGGAACGGGACGTATAAGTCTAATGCTCCTACATCTGTATCAGGAAGTAAGCCCGACTTTGTATATACTTACAGTCGGGAAATGGAAAATATAGATCGTGTAATATTAGGAAAACAGAAAGAAGCAGAAACTGTTATCCAACAAGGCAAATTGATTGCTTCGTGCGATTATGAAATTAATGCTGACACAAAAGATTGGGAAGATCTTATTGTGCCGTTGAATTATAATGAAGAAAATTTGGGAGAAACTCCAGATATGGTGAATGTAATTATTTCTTCGGCAGATTATTGGACACGTGGAAATATGAAAGCTGATAGCCAGCTTGATGTTGACGATGTGGATTTTGTTTATTATTCTACATTGAAGGATTTGAAGGTCAATGACGAGACTGTCGCATTGAAAGACGGTGAATATGAGTACGCTATGAGCGGTTCTGAGCTTCCGACTGAGGATCAGGTCGTGGCTACTACAAAGAGCCAATTCGCAGAGGCTGCCGTTACTGTTGACTCGGAGAAAGCACAGGTGCGCATCGAGGTTACCAACCAAGGCGGTAAGGACACCGACGGCAAAACATCGCATACCTACGTCCTTCAATACGAAAAAGCCGAGATTGAAAGTACACCGTATGAAGGCTATTTGAATGTATCGTGCGAAACATTGGGTGGGCAATTGGTTGAAAATCAGAAAGATGTTATTAGAATAGCCCAGACAGGTGACAATACTTGCACATTTATGCTGAATGATCTTACACTTTCAATATTTGGCTCGGACATACATCTTGGTGATATTGTAGTGGAGAATGTAAATGTAGAAGAAACAGACGGTGTCAAGCATTACAATGGCACTGCCGAAGGTTTGCAGTTGGTTGTAGGATCTGTAAATGTTGAAGTGAACGGTACGATTGACGCAAATAATATTTGTGATTTCGAAATCAATGTTATGTGGAATGATATGCTAATCAACGTTACATTTACTTCTAATCAGATTCCAGCAGGAGTAGAAGGTATCAACGGTGATGCTGTTGCGGTTTACGGCGTGGCTGGCGCTGTGTCGGTGAACGGTTACAATGGCGTGGTTGAGGTCTATGCAGCCGACGGACGCTTGGTTAAGAGCGTAATGGTTGACGGTAATGCAGAAATCTCGTTGAACGGCGGTCTCTATATCGTCCGCGCAGGCAGCGAGGCTTATAAGGTGTTTGTGAAATAACGCGGCCGCATCGCGGTTGTTGCAATAAATTGGTGCCCTTGTCGGATATATGCCGGCAAGGGCGCTTTTTGTGCTGTGCGGCAATTTGTGAATGCATCCGATTATGCTTAACTTTGCGGTTGGATTTAAATTGAAGGTGCATTATGATTTCTACGGAGATAGTAAAAGGCGTTCATTATATTGGCGTTAACGACAGGACGACCACCCGCTTCGAGGGGATTTGGCCGCTTCCTTATGGGGTGAGCTACAATTCTTATCTGGTTTGCGGCTCACGGAAAAATGCGGTAATCGATGGTGTTGAAGTGTCGCACTGCTTCAAACAGATTGACAAGATAAAGGAGATAAATCCGGAAATTAAAATAGATTATTTGATTATCAATCATATGGAACCAGACCATTCCGGTGGCGTGGTTGCCTTATGCCGGGAGTTTCCGGATATGAAAGTTGTGGGAAATGCAAAGACCGCAGACATGCTTAAAGGCTACTATGGTCTGGATGAGAATGTGGTTGTCGTGGCTGATGGCGACACTATGGATTTGGGCGGAAAGACATTGCATTTCCATCTCACTCCGATGATACATTGGCCCGAAACGATGATGACATATCTGGAAGAGGATAAGGTGCTTTTTGCCGGCGACGCTTTTGGCTGTTTCGGTGCGTTGAACGGCGGAATAGTCGATAAGGAAATGGATACTTCGCTGTATTATCCGGAAATGACGCGCTATTATTCCAACATAGTGGCGAAATACGGATTGTTCGTGCAGAAGGCGTTGGCGAAGTTTGCCGATGTGCCGGTTGATTATATCTGTTCTACCCACGGACCTGTATGGCACGATGAATTGAAGAAAGTCATAGGCATTTATGACCGATTGAGCCGTGGCGAGAGCGAGGAGGGCGTGGTGATAGCATATGCCTCGATGTATGGCAATACGGAAGATATGGCTGACGTGATAGCCCGCCGGTTGGCAGTGGATGGAATCAGGAATATCAAGGTGCATAATGTCTCGTATTCCGACGAGTCGTTCATATTGCGCGACATTTATACCTATAAGGGATTGATAGTGTTGTCGCCGACTTATAACGGATGCGCGTTCCCAAAGATTGAGGCCCTTTTGTCTTCGTTGCAGTTGCGTGCTGCTTCCGGAAAGGTGTTTGCCTGTGCCGGCTCGTTCACATGGGCATCGGCTGCCGTGAAGCGCATCAATGCTATGGTGGAGAAGTTGAAGTTCACGCGTGTGGGCGACGATGTGGAGATGAAGCAGGGCATGTCCGGCGATGTGGCTGAGAAATGCAGGATTTTGGCAGACAAATTTGCCGCTGAATTAAGGAAATAAAAAATAAGGATATATATGACAGAAACTCCGTTGTTGAAACGTCTTGATGGCATAGAGGCGCGGTTCGAGGAAGTCAGTTTGCTGATTACCGACCCGGCAGTTATCGGCGATATGAAGCGTTTCGTGAAGTTGACAAAGGAATACAAGGATTTGGAGAAGCTTACGGCTGTAACCAACAAGTATAAGAAAATGCTTGCCGACATCGACGAGGCGAAGGAAGTGCTCGATTCGGAGAGCGATTCTGATTTGCGGGAACTTGCCAAAGAGGATCTGGAAGCCAATACATCTGCACTTCCTGCTTTGGAGGAGGAGATTAAGTTGCTTCTCATTCCGGAAGATCCGGAGGACTCGAAGAATGTGATACTTGAAATCCGTGGCGGGACGGGCGGTGATGAAGCCGCTATTTTTGCCGGCGACTTGTTCCGTATGTATGCCAAGTATTGTGAGTCGAAAGGTTGGAAAATGGAAGTGATGAGCTATAGTGAAGGCGCGGCTGGCGGTTATAAGGAAATAATCTGTTCGGTGACCGGCGAGAAGGTTTATGGCACTTTGAAATACGAATCGGGCGTGCATCGCGTGCAGCGTGTTCCGGCAACAGAAACGCAAGGGCGTGTGCATACGTCTGCCGCATCGGTGGCGGTGCTTCCTGAGGCTGAGCCTTTCGATGTCGAGATTAACGAAGGCGAAATAAAGTGGGACACATTCCGGAGCGGTGGCGCCGGCGGTCAGAACGTGAATAAGGTCGAATCGGGCGTAAGGTTGAGATATAATTGGAAAAATCCGAATACAGGGGTGGTGGAGGAGATACTTATCGAATGTACTGAAACCCGCGACCAGCCCAAAAACAAGGAGCGCGCATTGGCGCGGCTGCGCACGTTCATCTACGACAAGGAGCATCAGAAGTATTTGGACGATATAGCTTCGAAACGCAAGACGATGGTCTCGACCGGCGACCGTTCGGCAAAGATACGCACTTACAACTATCCGCAAGGGCGTATCACCGATCATCGCATCAATTACACCATCTATAATCTTTCGGCGTTTATGGACGGTGACATACAGGACTGCATAGACAATCTTATAATAGCCGAGAATGCCGAGAAATTGAAGGAAAGCGAATTGTAGAATCCATAAAATCAGGAAAATTATGAACAGACAGGAATTGGTGAGCAACATAAAGAATAAGAAATCTTTTTTATGCGTGGGGCTTGACACGGATTTGAAGAAAATTCCACAGCATCTTTTGTCGGCGGAGGATCCTATTTTTGAGTTCAACAAGGCCATAATCGATGCTACTGCGCCGTTTACGGTGGCTTATAAGCCTAACGTGGCGTTTTATGAATGCTCGGGTGTGGCAGGATGGGTCTCGCTTGAAAAGACCGTGAGCTATATCAAGGAAAAATATTCCGATATTTTCATCATAGCCGACGCAAAGCGGGGAGACATAGGGAATACTTCGAAAATGTATGCGCGCTGCTTTTTTGAGGAGCTTGATGTCGATGCATTGACGGTAGCGCCATATATGGGCGAGGACAGCGTTACACCGTTTCTTGAATATCCGGGAAAATGGGTGATTGTGCTTGGTCTGACGTCGAATAAAGGGTCGCACGATTTCCAGCTGATAGAGGACGCCAATGGCACTCCGTTGTTTGAGTCGGTGATGAGAAAGGCTTTGTCTTGGGGAGGAAGCGACAGCATTATGTTCGTGGTCGGCGCTACCCAGGGGCGGATGTTCGAGACGGTGCGCCGCATTGTGCCTGATGCTTTCTTGCTTGTGCCGGGCGTAGGCGCCCAAGGGGGAAGCCTTGAGGAAGTCGCCAAATATGGTATGACCGCTGAATGCGGTCTGCTGGTCAATTCTTCACGCGGCATAATCTATGCTTCGCAGGGCGAGGATTTTGCCGAGGTGGCAGGGCAGAAGGCTGCAGAGTTGCAGCGCGAGATGGAAGCACTGTTGCGCGATAAGAAAATTATTTAATTTTTTACAATGCGTTAACTCTGTGTGTGAAAAATATATGCTAATTTTGGCAGCGTGAAAATCGGATATTTAACAACTTTAAATACATTACAGTTATGACTATTGACAAGTATAACTTTGCCGGTAAAAAGGCAATCGTCCGCGTTGATTTCAACGTGCCTTTGGACGAGAACGGGAAAATTACAGATGACACACGTATCCGTGGTGCTCTTCCTACATTGAAGAAGATTCTTGCCGATGGCGGCAGCCTGATTATCATGTCGCATATGGGCAAGCCTAAGGGGAAGGTGAATATGAAGCTTTCTCTCGGACAAATCAAGGATGCAGTTGCTGCGGCTTTGGGTGTTGAGGTTAAATTCGCTCCTGATTGCGCAAAGGCTGCCGATGCTGCTGCGGCATTGAAGCCGGGTGAGGCCCTTTTGCTCGAAAACCTCCGCTTCTATCCGGAAGAAGAGGGCAAGCCTGTAGGCATCGACAAGGAAGATCCTGCCTACGACGCAGCCAAGAAGGAAATGAAGGAGCGTCAGAAAGAGTTCGCCAAGACTTTGGCAAGCTATGCCGACTGCTATGTAAATGACGCTTTCGGTACGGCTCACCGCCGTCACGCTTCTACTGCTGTCGTGGCTGACTATTTCGACAAGGACAACAAGATGCTCGGCTACCTTATGGAGAAGGAAGTCAATGCTGTAAACAATATCCTCAGCAACATCAAGCGTCCGTTCACTGCAATTATGGGCGGCTCCAAGGTCTCTACCAAGATCGGCATTATCGAGAACCTGATGGATAAGGTTGACAATCTGATTCTTTGCGGTGGTATGACTTATACTTTCGCAAAGGCTCAAGGTGGCAAGATTGGTAAATCAATCGTTGAGGACGACAAGCTCGACTTGGCTCTCGACATCATCAAGAAAGCCAAGGAAAAAGGCGTGAACCTGGTATTGGGTACCGACTGCGTGGCAGCCGACGATTTCAAGAACGACGCCAATACCCAGATTGTTCCGGCAAACGCTATTCCTGACGGTTGGGAAGGTCTCGATGCAGGTCCTGAAACCCGTAAGGCTTTCGCCGATGTCATCAAGACTGCCAAGACTATCCTTTGGAACGGTCCTGCAGGTGTGTTCGAGTTCGACAACTTCACTGCCGGCTCTCGTGCTATTGCCGACGCTATCGTCGAGGCTACTGCCAACGGCGCGTTCTCGCTGGTAGGCGGTGGTGATTCTGTGGCTTGTGTCAACAAGTTCGGTCTTGCCGACAAGGTTTCTTACGTTTCGACAGGCGGCGGCGCGTTGCTTGAAGCTATCGAGGGTAAGGTCCTTCCGGGTATAGCGGCTATCGAAGGCTAAAAAACAATCGGTCGCATAGCGGTCGCGGATATTATGGATTACGGTTATGTCCGTTTGGGCATAGCCGTAATTTTTTTGTGTACTGTACCGAATATGAAATTATTCTATTTTGGTCATTAGACCGCGGAGCGACATTCGAGAATAGCGAAACAAGCGTTGGGAGTTGAACCCGGTTGGCAGCTAATGTTTGCGGAGCCTTGGCGGGGCAAATAGGGGCAGTAAGGCGAAGCCGGTAAGGGATTGCCCGAACACTGCGGAGCAGTGAAATCCCGTCATTCGTCCCGCTTGTTCTCACCGCAGTACGATGGATCTGGCACCCTTTCTCCTGTGGTGGGGTGTCACTGTCGTGGCAGTTTATGGAGGCGTAAGGACCCGAATGATAAATTTTGCAAGATAGTAGCGATTTTCTGCAGCTTGTTACTCGCAGAAGCAGGAAAGTGGCAAATCGCCGGAAAGCCGTTTTTCCCTGCGCCGTTTGTTCGCTATATTTGTCACACGTATTAAGGGGCAACGGCGTAGGAGATTTTCAACTTTTCTTTCCCCTTAATACTTTTTCCATTATTACCGTATCTCGTCAGATGCTTTCTATGTATTCTTCGAGAGTCTCGAAACCGTCAGCCTGCAGCCGGTCGTTCTTCAGCCTCGACTTGCGTTTGCGGATTGCTGATTCTGTCGTGTCGAGCAGCCGCGCATAGTTGCGGCTGTGGATTAGCGACTGGCGGTAATCGCCGCGTTTTTCCTCCAACTTCGACATAAGGTTTTCATAATCGGCCCGCGAGTAATAGGAATCGTTGTTCTTGCTTCGCTTTATGTAATATTCCGCAGAATCCAACTGATTAAGACAAAGGAATATCCCACCTTTACAAGACTAAATGACAGTTGAATTAAAACCCCTGAAGTATGTCTTTGCGCTTTTTCAATGGCGTTCAAAGCTAGTGTTGGCATATTCAGTTGCTTTAATATCATCGATTGCATAGTGCACTTTTAGGGTTGATAAGTTGGAGAATTGGAAATTAAATTCGTAAATTTGTCTGATTTATGAACATTGAATCGCATAGCAATTTGTTATAACAGAAAATACAACCTAAAAAACTTTAAAACTCATCATTAGTTATGGCAGAAACAAGAGAAAAATTGTTCGACCAATTTCCGCCGGTTTCCACTGAAACGTGGAAGGATAAAGTCGTAGCCGACCTTAAGGGCGCTGACTTCGACAAGAAATTGGTGTGGAGAACGAATGAAGGCTTCAATGTGCAGCCTATGTACCGTGCTGAAGACATCAAGGACTTCAAGACCACAGACTCGCTTCCGGGTGAGTTCCCTTATGTGAGAGGGACACGTACTGACAATGAATGGTACATTCGTCAGAATGTAGTGGTTGAGGATGTAGCAGCAGCCAATGCCAAAGCAACCGATCTTTTGAAGAAGGGTGTCACTTCTTTCGGATTCAAAGTGAAAGAAGCCCTTTCGGCAGAAGATATGGGGAAACTTCTTGCTGGAATCGACCTTGAAAAAACTGAAATCAATTTTGAGTCGTGTCCGCGCAATGCTGTAGAGACAACGAAAGCATTGGTGAAATACCTTGAATCGGCAGGTAAGGCTGAAGTGTTCAAGGGGTCTGTGAAATTCGATCCGTTCGTGCGTCTGCTGAAGCACGGTTTGGATTTCAAGGGCGATTTGGAGGCTATCGCTAAGGAGCTGGTAGCTGTTGCGGCTCCTGTCAAGGGCTTGCGTCTGTTCACGGTTGATTCCGTGATGCTCAGCGACTCGGGCGCATATATAGCTCAGGAGCTTGGTATGGCTCTCGCCTGGGGTAACGAGTGGATGGCGCAGCTCACAAATGCCGGTGTGCCGGTTGACGAGGCCGCTAAGCGCATCAAGTTCAATATGGGCATCACTTCCAACTATTTTATGGAAATTGCTAAATTCCGTGCAGCGCGTATGTTGTGGGCTCAGATTGTAAAGCAGTATAAGCCGGAATGCGATTGCGCTTGCAAGATGATGATACATGCCGCTACTACGAAGTTCAACCAGACGATATTCGATGCATACGTGAATTTGCTCCGTACGCAGACGGAAGCCATGTCGGCTGCTCTTGCCGGTGTCGATTCGATGACTGTCACTCCGTTCGACGCCCAGTATAAGAATCCGGATGATTTCTCGGAAAGGCTCGCTCGCAACCAGCAGCTCCTCTTGAAGGAAGAGAGCCATTTGGACAAGATTACCGACCCGGCTGGCGGCTCTTATTATGTGGAGACATTGACGCTTTCGATAGCAGAGGTGGCATGGAAGCTTTTTATTGAAATAGAGGATAAGGGCGGATTCTATGCGGCTGCGAAAGAGGGATGGATACAAGAGCAGATTATCGAATCGTCGAAAAAACGTCATACGGATGTTGCCCGTCGTAAGGAATCGTTGCTTGGCACTAACCAGTTCCCGAATTTCAACGAAGTTGCAGGCGACAAGATTGAATTGGACGGTTGCTGCAAGTGCGGCTGCGGACATCACGCTGAAGAGGAGCAGGGCGCGGTGGCTTCCATACCGACGACCCGTGCGGCAAGCGATTTCGAGGCATTGCGTCTTGCCACAGAGAAGTCAGGCAAGCGTCCGAAAGTGTTTATGCTTACGATTGGCAATCTTGCGATGCGTCTTGCCCGTTCCCAGTTCTCATCCAATTTCTTCGCTTGCGCTGGTTACGAGATCATCGACAATCTCGGATTCGCTACTGTGGAAGAAGGTATGAATGCTGCTATGGATAAGAAAGCCGACATAGTTGTTCTGTGCTCAAGCGATGATGAATATGCCGTTTATGCTCCGGAGGCATATAAGCTGCTTGCCGGACGTGCGGAGTTTGTCGTTGCAGGCGCTCCTGCTTGTATGGAAGATTTGAAAGCTGCCGGTATAGAGAATTTCATTCACGTGCGCAGCAATGTGTTGGAAACATTACAGGCTTTTAACGCTAAACTTTTAAAATAACGAACGACTATGAGACCTAATTTTAAGAATATAGATATCAAATCGGATGCTTTCAACGTTAAGCACAATCCGGTTGCAGAAGGAGAAAAATGGGTTACTCCGGAGCTTATTTCGGTTAAGCCTGTCTATACCAAGTCGGATCTTGAGGGCTTGGAGCATTTGAATTATGTTGCTGGTATCCCTCCGTATCTGAGAGGCCCGTACAGCGGAATGTATGCAATCCGTCCTTGGACTATCCGTCAGTATGCGGGATTCTCCACGGCTGCTGAGTCGAACGCGTTCTATCGCCGCAATCTTGCTTCAGGTCAGAAAGGCTTGTCGGTGGCGTTCGACCTTCCTACCCATCGTGGCTATGATGCCGACCATCCCCGCGTAGTGGGCGATGTCGGAAAGGCAGGTGTGTCTATCTGCTCTATTGAGGATATGAAGGTGCTGTTCGATGGAATACCTTTGAACAAGATGTCGGTCTCCATGACGATGAATGGCGCTGTGCTTCCTGTACTCGCTTTCTATATCAACGCCGGTCTTGAGCAGGGTGCTAAGCTGGAGGAGATGGCAGGTACTATTCAGAATGATATCCTTAAGGAATTTATGGTGCGCAACACCTATATCTATCCGCCGGAATTCTCGATGCGTATAATCGCCGACATATTTGAATATACTTCGAAGAATATGCCGAAGTTCAATTCAATATCTATTTCGGGATACCATATGCAGGAGGCCGGAGCGACTGCCGACATCGAGCTTGCCTATACGCTTGCCGACGGCTTGGAGTATCTCCGTGCCGGTGTCAATGCGGGTATGGATATCGATGCTTTTGCTCCGCGCTTGTCGTTCTTCTGGGCAATCGGTATGAATTTCTTCATGGAAATTGCAAAGATGCGCGCGGCGCGTATGTTGTGGGCTAAGATTGTAAAGCAGTTCAATCCGAAGAATCCGAAATCTCTTGCGTTGCGTACTCACTGTCAGACTTCCGGATGGTCGCTTACCGAGCAGGACCCGTTCAACAATGTCGGACGTACTTGTATCGAGGCTATGGGTGCCGCTCTCGGACATACCCAGTCGTTGCATACGAATGCTCTCGACGAGGCTATCGCATTGCCTACTGATTTCTCTGCACGTATTGCTCGCAATACGCAGATTTATATACAGGAGGAGACTTATATCACCAAGGAAATCGACCCATGGGCAGGCTCTTACTATGTCGAGGCTCTTACCAATGAGCTGGCTCACAAGGCTTGGGAGCACATTCAGGAAATCGAGAAGCTTGGAGGTATGGCAAAGGCTATCGAGACAGGTATTCCTAAGCTGCGTATCGAAGAGGCTGCAGCCCGCACTCAGGCACGTATCGACTCCGGCAAGCAGACGATTGTCGGTGTTAACAAGTACCGTCTTGAGAAAGAAGATCCTATCGACATCCTCGAAATCGACAATACGGAGGTTCGCAAAGAGCAGATTGAGCGCTTGAACTATCTGAAGTCGCATCGCGACAACGACGCTGTGAAGAAGGCTCTCGCCGACATCACGGAGTGCGTGCGCACGAAGAAGGGCAACTTGCTCGACCTGGCTGTGAAGGCAGCTGCCGTAAGAGCTACTTTGGGCGAGATTTCCGATGCTTGCGAGGAAGTTGTAGGACGTTATAAAGCAATAATCAGAACTATTTCAGGCGTGTATTCAGCAGAGACAAAACAGGATCCGGACTTCGTTAAGGCACAGAAGATGTGTGAGGAGTTCGCTAAGAAGGAAGGCCGTCAGCCGCGTATCATGATTGCGAAGATGGGTCAGGACGGCCACGACCGTGGCGCGAAAGTTGTTGCCACCGGTTATGCGGATTGTGGTTTCGACGTCGATATGGGACCGTTGTTCCAGACTCCGGAAGAAGCTGCCCGTCAGGCTGTGGAAAACGATGTTCACGTACTTGGTGTGTCGTCGTTGGCTGCAGGTCATAAGACGCTCGTTCCGCAGGTCATCGCCGAGCTCAAGAAGCTTGGACGCGAGGATATCGTTGTGATTGCCGGTGGTGTGATTCCTCCGCAGGACTACGATTTCTTGTACAAGGCCGGTGTTGCCGCAATCTTCGGACCAGGCACACGTATCCCGCAATCTGCAATCAAGATTATCGAAATCCTTAACGCTGCAGAATAATCGTTGTTTTTAGCAGCCGTGTGACAAAGCGCCCATCACTGACAGTGATGGGCGCTTTTTGTATGAGGCAAAGGGTTTTATTCCGTAAAATAAGATTTTGAATGTCCCATATCTTAATAAAGTGCCCCGAAAATTTATCGGGGAATTGGTGGCGTTAACGGATTTTTTTATTACTTTTGACCTATAAAAGTATTAAATCAAAATTTATATGAATCTATTTGTGAAGAGAATGATGGCTGCGGTGATGCTGCTGTTTGCCATCGGAGCTTTTGCGCAACAGATGCCGCAGATGCCAGAGTTGACCGACTCGTTGGTGCGTACCGGCAAGTTGCCTAACGGATTGACGTACTACATACGTCACAACGAGTATCCTAAAGGTCAGGCTGATTTCCACATTGCTCAAAGAGTAGGGGCGGTGCAGGAAGACGAGAATCAGAACGGTCTTGCGCATTTCTTGGAACATATGTGTTTCAACGGCACGAAGAATTTTCCTGACAAGCAATTGCTGACGTGGCTGGAGTCAATCGGTGTGAAATTCGGTATGAATCTTAACGCTCATACTTCTACCGACGAGACGGTATATGACATAACCAATGTGCCGGTGGCACGCGAGACGGTGGTTGATTCTTGCTTGCTTATCCTTCACGACTGGGCCGACGCATTGACGCTTTCCGACGAGGAAATAAACAAGGAGCGCGGCGTAATCCATGAGGAATGGCGAATGGGCAACGGAGCGGTATCGCGTATTCTCGACCGCCATGCGCCGGAGCTTTATCCCGGAACTAAATACGCCACCCACAACGTGATTGGAAAGATGGAGATTATCGACAATTTCGAGCCGCAGGTGCTGCGCGATTACTATGAGAAGTGGTATCGTCCCGACTTGCAGGGCATAATCGTGGTCGGCGACATTGATGTTGACAAGATTGAGGCAAAGATTAAGAAAATATTCTCTCCGATAAAAATGCCTGAGAATCCAGCCAAGTTCGAGTACAGTCTGGTAGGTGACAACGACGAGCCGGTAGTGATTTCCGACAAGGACAAGGAAATGCCTTTCAATATTATTTTTGTCGCGCAGAAATACGATTTGCTTCCGCGTGAATTGCGCAATACAGATGCGGCATTGATGATTGACTATATGGACGATATGGTGGATGCTATGTTCCAGCAGCGGTTGACCGATTTGACACTTTCTCCCGATGCTCCGTTTGCCGGAAGCTCGGTTGGTATGTCAACATTCCTTTATGCAAGCACTAAAGGCGCGCTGATGATGCAGGTGATGGTCAACGACAAGGGCTCGGAAGCCGCCTTGAAAGCGGCTCTGACGGAGTTGAAGAAAGTGCGTGAGTACGGATTCACCGCTACTGAATACGATCGTGCGCGTGCGCAGTACCTGAGCGAGCTTGAAACTAAATACAACAACCGTACTACGGATAAGAACAACGTATATGCACAACGCTACATCAGCCACTTCATCAACAACACGCCGATTGTGGGCATTGATCAGACTTACGCCAAAATGAAAGCTGTCGCCCCGATGATTCCTGTGGAGCAAATCAATGCTTACATTAAAGGAATCATCACCGGCAAGAATCTTGTCGTGATGTCGATGTGCCCGGAGAAGGAGGGCGTGGTTGTCCCGACTAAGGAGCAGTTGCAGAAAGTAATTGCCGAGGTCGAGGCGGCTAATGTGGAAGCATACGTTGACAATACTGTGAACGAACCGCTTATGGCGGAACTTCCAAAGAAAGGCAGCATCGTGAAGGCTGATGTGAACACGGCTTTGGGCTATACGGAACTGACGTTGTCCAACGGTGTGAAAGTGCTTCTCAAACCGACTGACTTCAAGGAAGACGAGATACTGCTTTCTGCCGAGAGTGCCGGCGGCGCGTCGCTCTATTCTGCTGATGATTATCCTAATGCGGTAATGTCGGCCGATATGATAGGCACTACCGGTTTGTCGAAATTCTCGTTTACCGATTTGCAGAAGCTGCTTTCCGGCAAGAATGTGGAGCTTAAGGTTTCTGTAGGTGATTATAAAGAGACTGTTTCTGGAAAATCTACCCCGAAGGATTTGGAAACGATGATGCAGCTTCTTTATTTGAACTTTACTGAGCCGAGAGAGGATGCTGAAGCATTCGCTACCGTGAAAAATATGGCGTTGTCGCAATTGCAGAATCTTGTGCACGATCCGCAATATGTGTTCAGCGACACATTGACACGCGTATTGTATGCCCACCATTCTAAGGCTATGGTGCAAGGTCCGGAAATGATTTCCAATCTGGACTACAGCCGTGCGTTGCAGATTTACAAGGAACGGTTTGCAAACGCTGCTGATTTCACATTCGTAATAACCGGTAATTTCGATATGAACGAAATGCAGGGATTTGTTGAGCAATATATTGCCTCGCTTCCTTCCGATAAGAATTTTGATAAGGCTGCCGATGACGGCAAGGACTTTGCCAAAGGCAATGTGCGCAAGCAGTTCACTATGAAGAATGAGCAGCAGCTGGCTATGCTTGCTATGCTTTGGACCGGCGATTTGGATTACACGCTGGAAAATAAAGTGAAAGTGCAGATTGCCGGACAGTTGATGGCCAATCAATTGCTCAACAGCGTGAGAGAGGATGAAGGTGCGGCTTATAGTCCGTATTCTGTGGGAGAGCTTGTCCAGACTTATAAGGATGGTTTCGTTATCCAGACGGCTTTCGGTGTGAATCCGCAAAAGAGCGCGTCGAGCGAGAAGCTTACTATCAACAGCCTTGAGACTTTGGCAAAGGATATCCCTGACGCTGAATTGGCTAAGATGAAGGAGTATATGCTTAAGAAGGCGGACGAGAATGCTCACGAGAACGGATATTGGAGCGACGTGCTCATGGATTATGCAACAGAGGGTGTTGACTTATATACTGATTATAAGAATGTAGTCAATAGTCTTACGGCTGAGGATATGGAGCGGTTTGTCGCTTCGTTGCTCAAGCAGGGCAACCGATGTGAAGTATTGATGCTTCCGTAGCTTGGGTAAATGATTGAGAAATAATGGGAAAGAGGGCGTGTGCGTCCTCTTTCTATTGTGTATGGACGGTATGGAACATATCATTATTGAAACTCCAAGGCTGTTGTTGCGTGAGATGACTTTTTCAGATATGCAGGACTTGTCATTGATTTTGCAGGACGAGAGGGTGATGTATGCCTATAATGGAGCGTTTAGCGATGAGGAGACTGAAATTTGGATGCGAAGACAGATTCAGCGTTATGCCTATTTCGGATTCGGATTGTGGGCCATTGTGCTTAAGTCAGCTGGAAAGATGATAGGCCAGTGTGGCATAACAATGCAGGGGTATAAGAATCTGCAGGTGCCGGAGATAGGATATTTGCTTGCCTACGATTTTTGGCATTGTGGATATGCCACGGAGGCTGCCATGGCTTGTAAGAACTACGGATTCGGAATTTTGCGTTTTGATGCCTTGTATTCGATAATCCGTGACAACAACACAGCTTCGCGGAATGTGGCATTGCGCAACGGTATGCAGCCGGTTGATACTGTCGTCAAGCATTACCGTGGGGTTGATATGCCTCATATAGTGTTTCGTGCCGATGCAACTGAATGGTTGTAATCTGAAATACAAAAGAGGATGCTTCTGGCATCCTCTTTTTTCGTTCTGCAAGTTTGTTTCGTGTCTTCTTGCTAATCCCCTAAATAGGATTTTAAAAGTCGGCTTTTTTGCCCTTTCAGTTTTCTGATAGCTTTTTCCTTGATCTGGCGTACACGCTCCCTTGTCAAGTCGAATTTTGCGCCGATTTCTTCCAGCGTCATTTCCTGGCATCCGATTCCGAAGAACATTTTCAGGATTTCACGCTCGCGGTCGTGCAGTTGGTTCAGTGCACGGTCAACTTCCTTGGATAGCGATTCCCTGTTGAGGGAAGCGTCCGCCATAGGTGAGTCCTCGTTGGTCAGCACATCCAGAAGGCTGTTGTCTTCACCTTCTACGAATGGTGCGTCCATTGAGATGTGGCGTCCCGAAACTTTTAATGTGTCAGAAATTTTGTCAACCGGTATGTCCAATTGCTTTGCCAACTCTTCGGCAGATGGACGGCGTTCGTTTTCTTGTTCGAATTTCGATAAGGCCTTGCTGATTTTGTTAAGCGAGCCTACTTGATTGAGAGGCAACCTCACAATCCTTGACTGTTCGGCAAGGGCTTGCAGGATTGATTGCCTGATCCACCATACTGCGTAAGAGATAAACTTGAATCCGCGTGTCTCATCGAATTTCTGTGCTGCTTTAATCAAGCCGAGATTCCCTTCATTGATTAAGTCCGGCAGGCTTAATCCTTGATTCTGATACTGTTTTGCTACAGATACTACAAATCGAAGATTCGCGCGTGTCAATTTTTCCAATGCTTTTTGGTCGCCGCCGCGGATACGTTGAGCAAGTTCCACTTCTTCATCAACAGAGATAAGTTCCTCGCGCCCAATTTCTTGCAAGTACTTATCAAGCGACGCACTTTCGCGGTTGGTGATTGATTTTACGATTTTTAGTTGTCTCATTCTCTTATAAACGCGTTTTAGCTGCAAAATTACTAAAAAAGTAACAAATGGGAGAATAAAAAGTGCGTTATTGTTAATGTAAATAAATAA
>JADIMC010000093.1 GCA_017694955.1 Candidatus Limisoma faecipullorum | reverse complement strand
CGCTATTTTTGATGTGCATTTACCTGACCGTGAAGGAAGGACTATGGCGGAAATTGAGAGGATAGGTGCCGGTATCAGTATTTATGATTTGTTGTCAGACGGACGGATTGTATTCGATTATGCAGAAGTGGTCGGACTTGACGCAAGGGCTGTAAGGGTTGATAAGAAATCGCCGTTTAATTTCCAGTTCATAGTGGATGCATTGAAGCCTAAGGACAAACGGCGTCCACCTAAGAAATTTGATGTGGAGCTTGATATGGTGGTGCTGCGGAAATGCAAACTGTCGCTTGATGTGATGTCGGAGCCGCATAAAAAATCAGGTTTTGATGCTAATCATATTAATGTCAGTCGTTTGAGCGCTGATATAAGTATCCCGAAACTGAAAAACGACACGTTTGACTTCGAAGTGAAGCGCTTGTCGTTTTCTGAAAGAGGTGGTTTCTCATTGAATGATTTCACTGCGGATTTGCATATTGAGCCGGGCAGAATCGAGCTTTGCGATGTCAAGATAATATTGCCTAATTCAATACTTGTTCCAGAGGATATGACTTTTGGCTGTGGAATAAAGAATGCAGGATTGCAGAAATTGAGAACGGCTCCGTTTTCGTTGGATATTGCCAATAGTTATGTCACTTTGTCCGATTTGCAGTCGTTTGTCCCTGACTTCAAGAATTTTGACATACCGTTATATTTGACGTGTTCTGTCGCTGGGTCTTTGGATGACCTGAGGATTGGCACGGTTGACATACGTTCGGAAGATTCAGGTTTCTTATTGCAGACTTCCGGAAAAGTGGAGAATGCTATCGTAAGAGATTCTTTGCGAATTGATATTCCGGCTGTTAAGATGTATGCTGGAATCAATGATATATTACCAGAGTTGAAATCGTTGGAAAGCAAGTTGCCGGCGGCTGCCAAGAAGCTGTTGGCTGCTGCTGGATATGTCTCTCTTAATGGCTCTTTCCGTTACACTTCCGGTAATGTGTTTTATGCCGGTAATCTATCCTCTTCACTTGGAACGTTGCGTACTAATGGCAATTTGTTGCGAGACAGGAAGGATGGATTGCGTTTTACCGGAAAATTGAGTTCGCATGATATGCATGTCGGCAAGATGGTTGAAAAGGAAGGGGTTCTGGATGAATTGTCATTTGATGTTGATGCGGATATTTCTGTTTCTGGCTCTTTGCCGAGAGGAGTTGTCGCTGGCAGGATTAACCATGTCGATGTCAAAGGTTACAGATATGAGGACATTGTTGCCGACCTGAAGCTTGACGGGAAAAGCTGTTATGGCAATATAGCCTTGCATGATGATAATGCCGATGTCGTGGCTGACGGGCTTGTCCGTTTGGACGGGGCTGATACGGAGGTGGATTTGCGGTTGGCAGTTAAGGATGTCAACCTTAACAAGTTGCGGCTAATTACCAAATATCCGGATCATGCGGTAAGCACTTCCATAGAGGTCGCTTTTACAGGAAATACTGTTGATAATATGGAAGGCGACATAATAGTGTCTGATATTTGCTATCTCGACAGTTGCGGGAATGGTGTGAGAATCGATCATTTCGACATCACGTCACGTACAGGTAACAATGGAAAATACATAACAGTCAATTCCGACATTGTGAACGGATATATTGATGGCAATATTAATTTTGCAAATATAGGACGTTCGTTTAGGAATATTGCGTCCGTGGCGTTCCCTTCGCTGCTTGGCGGTGAGGGGCAGGATGATGAGGATATGGAGAATGCTGAATCGCAAAATGACTTTGCTTATAGTTTTAAATTTGCTGAAAACAACGAGCTCACTTCTTTTTTCAATCTTCCGGTAAGAATAGTGCATCCCATAACTTTTTCAGGTGAGGTTGACGAGCAGGACAGAATGCTTACCGTCGGTTTCGACGCTCCTTATATAATGCAGGGGAATAAGGTGATGGAAAAGACGAGCCTGTCGCTCAACATCGACGGGGAGAGCCGTTCGATGTCGCTTAATGCGGTATCGCAACTTGACCATAAAAATGGCGACATATTGTTTATTTTAAATGGAAATGCTACTGGTGACCGGCTTGATTCCGACATAAGCTGGCAATATGACAGGGAAAAGAATTTTTCAGGTCGCATCAGTCTTTCTTCGCTTTTGGGCTACAATAAGGAAAAGAAAATGATAAACGCCGACATCGATGTTAATCCTACTGTTTTTACTGTCAATGACACGGTGTGGAACATTGCCCCGTCAAAGATTATTGTTGACGGAAAGCGTATTGCGGTGAAGGATGTGGATGTTTATCGTGAAGGGCAGTTCATCAAGGCTGAAGGCGTGGTTTCCGACAGTTATGACGATGCGTTGAACCTTCATTTGAAATCTATTGACCTTGGATATGTTTTCGAAACATTGAATATCAACCATGTAGCGTTCAGCGGTATAGCTACCGGTGACTTTTATGCATCCGGCTTGTTTACTTCTGCGCCTCAATTGAATACGTCAAACTTGAATGTTAAGAATTTTGCTTATCACAACGCTTTGCTTGGGGAAGCCGACATTAAAAGCTCGTGGGATAATGAAAACAAGGGAATCGTGATTAATGCCGACATTCATCAGTATAACCAGCATAAGTCGTTTGTAAGGGGAGTGGTGTATCCGACAAGGGATTCTTTGGATTTCAAGTTTGCCGCCGACCGTCTGAACGTGCAGATTCTTAAGCCGTTTATGGCAGCGTTCACATCCGAGATAAGTGGGGAGGCTTCCGGTTTGTGCGAGCTTTATGGCACTTTTAAGCTGCTTAATATCAAGGGGCGGATGTTCGCTGAAGATTTTAAGATGAAAGTTGACTATACCAATACGTATTATACTGTTTCTGATTCTGTCATTCTTGACCCCGGACTGATTACCATACGGGAAGCTTTGGTGCGCGACGCTTTCGGAAATACGGCGAAAGTGCAGGGGACTGTACGTCACGATTATTTCAAAAATGCGCGGTTTGATTTTGCCATTACTGATGTGGATAATATGTTGTGTTATGACACGAATGAAAAGATAAGCCCGTTATGGTATGGCAGAGTGTTTGCTAATGGCTCGGCTTTTATAAAAGGAGAGCCGGGATTTGTCAATTTGGATATAAATATGTCGTCGGCGCCTAATTCCTCATTTACGTTTGTGTTGTCTGATCAGGAGGAAGCGGGTGAATATTCGTTTATAACTTTTACTGACAAGCGCAAGGAAGAGATGCAGAGGCAGGAGGAAGCAAGGATTCCCGCTTTCTTGAAGAAACATAATGAAGAAAAGTCGGACGGGAAGCCTTCTCAGCTGAACCTTAATTTGCAGATAGATGCTAATCCGAATGTGGCAATGACGCTGATGATTGGTGCTGATGGCAGCGACCGGATAAGGGCTACCGGCAATGGTAATTTGCGGATTGAATATTCCAATACCGATGAGATGCGCATATTCGGCAATTATACGGTAGAGCAGGGACGTTATAATTTTACGTTGCAGGATATTATACTGCGTGAGTTTTCTATCAGGGAAGGCGCTACAGTTGCTTTCCATGGCGACCCCCTTAATGCAAGCATCGATTTGCAGGCAGCCTATTCGCTCAATGCCAATCTTGAGGACCTTGACGAGTCGTTTGCCGACGACAGAGAGTTGAATCGTACTTTGGTGCCTGTCAATGCATTGCTTAATCTTTCGGGGAGTATCTCGCAGCCTGAGATATCGTTTGACCTCGAATTCCCGACGTTGTCACAGGACGTTTATCGCAAAGTGCGAAGCATTGTCAGTACTGACGATATGATGAACCAACAGATAATTTATCTTCTGGCATTGAGCCGTTTCTATACGCCTGAATATATGGGGAACACCGGGCGCAACAATGAGTTGGCGTCTGTGGCTTCTTCTACAATATCCAATCAACTGTCAAATATGCTCGGACAGTTGAGCGACAAATTGAGTATCGCGCCGAATTTCCATACCGATAAGGGCGATTTCTCGGATATGGAGGTGCAGCTTGCCTTGTCGAGCCGTTTGCTTAACAACCGCTTGCTGCTTAATGGTAATTTCGGGTATTCCGATAATGCTTTGAATAATAATAATTTTATCGGTGACTTTGATATAGAGTACCTGTTGACCAAGAATGGCAATTTCCGCTTAAAGGCGTATAACCGCTACAACGATCAGAACTATTACACGCGCAATTCTCTCACGACGCAGGGCGTTGGTATTGTGTTCAAGCATGATTTTGACAAACTTTTCCGTCGCAGACATAAGAAAGAACCGGTTTTGCAGGAGGATTCCGGCACTACGGTGATTGATTCCACATCCATAAAGCGCCTTCCGGTTAAACGTCCTTCCCGGAAATAAGGATTCTGCTTTTTTGTGACTGAAAAATCGCTGATTAATTTCACTGATGCTTGCTGATTGCGTCAGCAACAAAATTGTTCATAAAAATTTTTATAGAGAATTGAAACCTTAGAGGATAGTGGTGGCGAAATTTCCGAGTTTGGCGGAAATGATGTAATTTTGCGGTCAACAGATATTATTGGTATGGACATTTCAGTAATAGTACCGCTATACAACGAGGACGAGTCGCTCCCGGAACTGGAGGCGTGGATAAGGCGCGTGATGGAAGCCAACGGTTTCAGTTATGAGATAATTTTCGTGAACGACGGTTCTACTGACCGGTCGTGGCAAGTAATTACAGAGCTGCAAAAACAAAATCATAACGTGAAAGGGGTATGCTTTCGGCGCAATTACGGCAAGTCGCCGGCTCTCAACGTGGGATTCGAGCGTGCTGCAGGCAATGTGGTCATAACGATGGACGCTGATTTGCAGGACAGCCCTGATGAAATTCCGGAACTTTACCGTATGATTACGGAAGAGGGCTATGACCTTGTCTCTGGTTGGAAACAGAAACGCTATGACCCTCTGTCGAAGACCATACCTACGAAGTTGTTCAATGCCACTGCGCGGAAGGTGAGCGGCATTCATAATCTGCACGATTTCAACTGCGGTTTGAAAGCCTATCGCAAAGATGTGGTGAAGAACATAGAAGTGTATGGCGAGATGCATCGCTATATCCCTTATTTGGCAAAGAACGCCGGATTTTCGCGTATAGGTGAAAAGGTTGTGCATCATCAGGCGCGTAAATATGGTAAGACAAAATTCGGTCTCAACCGTTTTGTAAACGGTTATTTGGATTTGCTGAGCTTGTGGTTCATATCCACATTCGGCGGTAAGCCTATGCACATATTCGGATTTTTAGGCTCGATTATGTTCCTTATCGGTTTCATAGCGGCAATTGTGGTAGGGGCAATGAAAATCTATGCTCTCAATCACGGTATGCCTTACCGTCTTGTGACTGAATCGCCGTATTTTTATATCGCACTGACTATGATGCTGCTCGGCTCGCAGTTCTTCCTCGCCGGATTCATCGGCGAATTGGTTGCTCGTAACGCAGCGGGAAGGAATGATTACCAGATTCGTGAAGAAATTTAAAAAAAAGATATATGTCAGCGTATAATGATTTTATGACAATAGCCACGCAGCGCTACTCCTGCCGCAGTTATTCGGACCGTAGGGTGGAGCGTGATGTGATTTCATTGGTGATTGATGCCGCACGGCTTGCCCCGTCGGCAACCAACCGTCAGCCATGGACATTCCATATAGTTGACGGAGGCGATTTGAAACGGGAAATAACGGCGTGTTACGGACGTGAATGGATATTGGAAGCTCCGGCATTGATTATTGCCGTAGGCGATCATAATGCTGCATGGCATCGTGGAGACGGCAAGGACCATACCGACATTGACATTGCCATAGCTGTAGAGCACATTTGTCTTGCAGCTGCTACTTTGGGATTGGGCACTTGCTGGGTATGCAACTTCGATGCCGCGCGTTGTGCACGTGCTCTTGGGCTTAAAGAGGGCGAAGAACCGATAGCCATTATTCCGATAGGTTATCCGCAAAATTCAAATTTGCCTGAAAAAAAGCGCAAGCCGCTTGACGACATCATTAAATGGCACGACTGACAAGACATATAATATTCCTTATGGTTGCAGGTGTGATGCTTGCTGCCAATTTCTCGTGTGGCAGCGATGATGGTTGCGAGGGCAATCAAAGCAGTCTTCCTCTTGCGGGATTTTATTCATCACAGGTGAAGACTCAAATAGCAATCGATTCGCTTACGATTTATGGGATAGGAATGCCAGGCGATACGACAATAGTTGATACGGCGACTGTCTCCCAGACATATCTTCCGCTTAATATAGCTGATAACGTGTCACGATTCGTTTTCCGTTATGACCAGTCGGCGCTTGCTGCATTCCGGTTGTCGGATACAGTCACCATCAAATATAAGTCATTGCCTTACTTCCATTCGGAAGATTGCGGAGCTATGCTTGTATATGATATTGAGGATTACGCTACAACCCATTATCTCATCGATTCTGTAGTGATTCCTGTCCGGCATATCGACAATGCTGACAGGGAAAACATCCAGATATATTTTCGGACATCGACTACCGGTGAGGAGGACGGGACTGAAGAATGAAAACGGCGCGGGCATTTGTCATAATGCTGTTGTGTGTCTTTTCTGCAGTCGTGGTTTTTGCGCAACGTAAAGTAACTCCTGTGGATACTTCCGACGAGTTGAAAATAGTGACCCAGGAAGAACTGAAAAAAATAAAGGCGCGCGCAAAAGCCGAACAAGAGCTTGCCGATTCGCTTGAGCGTGACTCGCTGAAGCTTGATTCCATAGAGAATGCGAATAAAGTGGTGCGGCCGTTGCTTATGTCGGCCGCTTTTGGAGCAAATATCTTTGATCCTCTGATGCGTGTTTTCGGACAAGATTACGGAGGAGGGGAGCTGTGGGCTGCCCTTAATTTGAAAAACCGTTACATCCCTGTAGTTGAACTTGGTTTCGGAATGGCAAACAGTACACCGGATGAAGGTAATTACACATACAAGAGCAAACCGGCTTTTTATGGTAAAATCGGTATGAATTATAATTTTATGGCATCGAAAGATCCGAAATATCAATTTTATCTGGGCGTAAGAGCAGGGTGGAGCGCATTCAAGTATGATATAACGGGAGTGACTGTCAACGATGGAATATGGGGGCATGAATCAATGTTCGACATTACCGGGCAATCGTCTCACGCAACATGGGGAGAGGTTGTGGCAGGGCTCCAAGTCGGTTTGTTCCGCAATTTTTCTATGGGTTGGTCGTTCCGTTATAATTTCCTTTTCAATGTGAAGGACAATCCGTCATCACGTGTATGGTATATACCGGGATTCGGGAAACGTGACGGGAAAATCAATGTCAGCGTTTCTCTGATTTACAATTTGCCGTTAAGTAAGACAGAAGAAATTAAGAATGTAATGGAAGATGGCTCCAGACCAATTGAAGTCGAGCCTGCCGATACGGTAAGGACCGCGACTGATACCATACCCGAGCGGGAAGAACGCGTGAAAGAGCCGGAAGCTACAGCCATTCCAGTATTTGAAGAATAAGTGGCAGGAATCTTTGTCTCAAAAATGAGTGAAGAAACGTATTTCTGAAAAATGTGTTCCGGATTGTTTGTGATTTTGTGAAAAAGCAGTATCTTTGCATACCGATAGGCGCATTATGTATTCACATTTTCCAGATAGCGCTTATTTCTCAAAAAGCTAATTTCATTATTATCAAATTTTATCTAAAATCAAAAGATATGTAACTTATTGCATATCTGCAGAATTTGAACGAAAACAGAGTTTCTATGTATAAGTTATCAGAACTGCAAGAGATGCCTCTTGATTCGCTGAAAGAAGTGGCGAAATCCTTGGGCTTGAAAAAAGTGGACAATTTAGAAAACGAAGACCTGATTAATAGTATTCTCGACCATCAGGCAGAGCAAGCGGCACAATCGGCAGCTAATACTTC